>NZ_JACRGA010000007.1 GCF_016217785.1 Methanobacterium sp. | reverse complement strand
GTAAGTAATAAGTCAGCAAGCTAAGGAATTCAGATTTTTGAATAAGTTTCTTCCTTGCAGTTTCCATGAATGGAGTACTGAAACAACATTATTTATCCACTTTTTTCCTTTTTCATTTCTATAACAACCAATGCTTTTTCTCAAGAGAACAATTGGTCGCAGTTCTCTTTCCGCATGATTATTATCGAGTGGAACTCCTTCATAATATAATGCAGTAAACCAATCATTTCCCCCATTTTCGATAAGTGTAACTAAGCCTTTTGCTTCTTTGATGGTTTTTAGACATGTAACTATATCATTCAATATCCATTTGCAGCGAGCAATTGCTTGTTCATCTGGCGGTTTTTCATTGAGTATTTTCATTTGTTCATAAAGATTTTTTAGTCGAATATATTGAATTTGTATTTCAGGATTATCATTTGCATAGTCTTTGAATTCTCTAATGAGATGTGCCCAGCAACGCTGCTTTAATAAAAACTCATTATAAGCGTTATATCCATCGACGACAATTACACCTTTGAAATTTTTGAGAAGTTCCTTGATGTTAATCCTTGCTCTGCTTGTAGCAGCACTTAATATTGAAATTGTTTTTGTAAAAACACCCCAAACATAACCATTCTTACCGTCTATTCTGAAACTTGTTTCATCGGCGTGAACATATTTTTCTTTTTGTAGTTGTTCAAGCATAGAATTTCGTTGTGGTTCTAATTTTTCTGCAAATTTGTTTGTTATATTTTGAACTTCGACATCGCTAAAACTCGGAGCACCGAGTTCCCTCATAAAATCCGCAATTTTTTTGTGGGAATTTGTCAAATTCTTTAACATAACTGTTATTGCTTGAATATTTTTACCATAAATCCCTTTGGGTAAATCTACATTTGCAAAAACTATTTCTCCTGTTGCAGGAGAAATGTATTTCATAATTCTATGCTCAATAACTTTAATCGGTTTATCAGGAAAATCAACCTCTGTTTTCTTCCAATAACCAACAGGTTTTCCCAAAGGTAAACCTGAATCTGGACAAAATTCAAGTTTATACTCAACAATTTCATCAGCAGGAGGAAGATTTATTCCGCCTCCATTCCCGCCTTTGGGCTTGCCAGGGAAACGTGGTTTATTTTCCTTATTCTCACCATTCTTTTCGGTAGTATTTTTCTTTAATTGTTTTGAAGAAGGAGTATGTGGATTATCAAATGCTTTAAGATAATGTTCAAGTTTTTCTAATCGTTTTTCAAGCTCTTGTCGAGCTTCTTCTTCTCTCAGAAGTAAATCTATCAATTCATTTTTGCTGAGTTTTCTTAACTCTTTTTTTCTTGACAAGGATAATCACCTTTTCTCCAATATACTCTTTAGGAGCATCAATTTTTGCACCATTCCCAAATTGTGTTACTGTTTTTTCAAAGTAAGCACGAATATTTTTTACTTTAATCTCATTAGAAATTGTTGTTTTAATCTTTTTCATCTTAGTATATACTATGTATATACCAAATATAAATACTTTTCGGTTTAGAAAGTCCCATAGCAAAAAAAAACAACATGGCCAGACATAGCGAACGAGGTTCCCATACGAAGTGTGGGGTTCTCGTTTGCGAAGTAGGGCTTGGCTTGTGGCACAGCAGATTCCGGGGAGTTGCCACAAGCCGAGACCGTCTGTGCCATTGTTGTTGTTGTTTTTTGCACAAATGAACCTGAAAATTAGACAACCTTATTCAGAAAGCTAAAATACAGTTAAAACAGATTTACTTTAAGAATGACTTATTACTTACCTTTTAGGTGTTATTTTAAACGCTCTATTGCCCGTACTGCTTCTACGGCAAATAAAGTTGTCAATATTCCATGACCCCGCTGGCGATATGTTTTCTGATTGTGAACTGGCTCCCATGACCACAAGCCATCTTCTTGTCTTGTTCTGAGAAGATATTCTTTTGCCTGCGCCGCTGTTTTCCTTATTCCTCTTTCTGCTGCTGCTGTTCCTATCCATGCTGCTTCCAACGTATTTCTTATTGTTTCCTGTTCTAGAAACTGATCAAGAGACACTCCTGCATTTCTTTCTAAGAATGTTTGGTCATATGCGCTTATTTCTGCTGCTCTCGCTGCAAAATATGCTCTCCCATAAGGATAATATGTTGTTGCTTCTGGCATATTTGCTATATTCATTATTTGTTTATTGAGCGTTTGTTGAAGATGATATCCTATATCATCACGCAGTCC
>NZ_JACRGA010000006.1 GCF_016217785.1 Methanobacterium sp. | reverse complement strand
TGTTGATTGGTCCGGTGTATTGTGTGCTGGTGGTGGTTGGTGTTGTTCCGTCGGTGGTGTAGTAAATAGTGGCTGTTTCATTGGGTGTTAGGGTTATAGTTTGTGTGTTGTTGTAGTTTCCTCCGACAGGGTTTGCTTGGACTGTTGGTGCTGTGGTGTCGATGGTGTAGGTTTCGGTTTGCACGGTTCCTTGGTTTCCGGCTGCATCGATTGCCATGAATTTTAGGGTGGTTGTGGTGTTGATGTTTATGGGTGTGGTGTATTGTGTGCTGCTGCTGGTTGGTGTTGTGCCGTCGGTGGTGTAGTAGATGGTGGCGGGTTCGTTGGTGGTTAGTGTAATAGTTTGTGTGGTGTTGAACAATCCTCCAACTGGATTTGCGGTTACTGTAGGTGGTATGACGTCTATCGCTGTGATGTTCAGTGTTTGTGTGCTGTTTCCTGCTGCGTTGATTGCTGTGAGAGTTACTGTGTAGTTTCCTGGTTTGGTGTAGGTGTGTGTGGGGTTTTGTTCTGTGCTTGTGCTGCTGCCGTCTCCGAAGTCCCATATCCATGAGGTTGGGTAGTTGCTACTGGTGTCTGTGAACTGCACGTTTAAAGGTGCGTTACCAGATGTGGTGTTGGCTGAGAAATCTGCAACAGGAGTCACAGGGGAGTAGTTAACTGTGTAACCGCTAGATTGTGCGTCTCCCAATATAACTTTGTTTGTCCAGCTGATTCCCTCACCATCTTTTCCACCTACTGTCCATGCGTATGAGTTGAATGAAGCTTTTGTGTTCAGATTGTTGAAAGTGTATTCAACTTTCACAGCACCGTTATCTATGGCTGCCGTTCTTATGTTTCCAACGTACAGATCGATGAACATAAGATATTCTGCTGTTGAGGGATCGCTGGTGTTCTGGCCATAGTAAAGTGGCAGAGACCATACTCCTAATGTTCCAGGACCGGGTTTGTAGACATGGGGTCCGTACTGGAAGTCAGACTTTGTGAAAGTCTCATTCACCGCACCATTTACGTAATTAATAGCGTCAGTTGTGGGTGCGGCACCTGTAAGTGTCCAGTTGTAACCACTTGAAATGATGGTTATGGAAAAATCATCTGATATAGGTCCCTTCACTGATAAGAGAAGAATTATATCATCGTTGTATCCTCTACCTCCTGTGGTGGTTATGTAAAACACACCTGATGAAGATGTGCTTGTGGCGTTGATAACGTTCACCTGTCCGTAAGCATTAGCTGTACTGTTAGTGATGTGGAGCTGGTTTAGTCCCCCTCCCTCTGCTAAAATGTAGTAGGTACCGTTGGGACCGGCGTAATAGGCGCTGTCATTGTTGTACTTCGCTCCTTCATAGTTGGACATGTTGATGAATATGTGCCTGTTGGACGAAAGATTCGTTGTGTTCATGTCTGACTGGCTGGAAATCGTAGTTCCACTTACACTGTCTGCGGATGCGCTTCCACAAAGGGCTAATGCTACAAAAAATAGGATTACTATTGGTATTGCGTGTTTTTTCACTTTTTTCACCTCCGATTATTTTTATTGACATGTTAAGATTTGCATATCAAGGTTCAAATTTGTTGAACCTTCATATAAACATTAGTATTCTAACTATTTTCATAATAATAGAAAAATATCTCATTTTTTGGTAGAATATATAGATGATCATAGAGTCTAAAAGCATTCAAGAGGGTTTAGAAGATAAAAACTCATATAGAATTAAATGATCAACTTACATGATGCAATGCTTTCAAAACGATATAAACAATAAAAAAAAACATTAAATAACAAGTAACTTTTGATTGATATCAAATGACCTACATTAAGTTTTCTATAGAATCTGCAGTGACTGGTTTAATAATAAGTAAATCAAAAAAATTGGCATTCAAAAGAAATAAAAAAAGAAAAAATGGGTTTAATTTTTCCTGCTTAAGGCTAATCCACTTCCTATCATGAATAGTGCTGATATTAGTGCTGTTATTGGCATTCCGGTGGTTTTCATTGGTATTGTTTGCGTGGTTGTTGCTGCATTTACTGTTTCTGTGTTTGTTGGTGAGCTTGTGTTTTCTGTACTTGTTTTTGGTGCTGCGGTTACTTGTAGGGTTCCGATGTTGTTGGTTAGTCCTGGGTTGTATCCGGCTACGGTTACGGTTGGTAGTATGTTGTATGTTCCAGCGCTTTGTATGTTGAGGTTGAGCCATAGGTATGGGTCAACTCCGGCTGCTACGCTTCCTACTGTCCAGGTTAGTGTTCTTGTTGTTAGGTCGTAGTTTACTGTTCCTTGGTCTACGTTTGCGCCTGCGTATTCTACTCCTTCGGGTATTACGTAGGTGAATACTATGTTATGTGCGTCTCCGGGTCCGTTGTTTCCTAGTTTGAAGGTGTAGGTTACTTGGTCACCAACTGTGGGGTTGGTGATGGATGGAGTGATTTGTACGTAGACATCGGATTTGATGTTGTAGGTTTCGGTTTGTACTGTTCCTTGGTTTCCGAATGTGTCGATAGCCATGAATTTTAGGGTGGTTGTGGTGTTGATGTTGATTGGTGTGGTGTATTGGGTGCTGGTGGTGGTTGGTGTTGTGCCGTCGGTTGTGTAGTAGATGGTGGCTGTTTCGTTGGGTGTTAGGGTAATGGTTTGTGCAGTGTTGTAGTTACCGCCGGTTGGGTTTGCTTGGATTGTTGGTGCTGTGGTGTCGATGTTGTAGGTTTCGGTTTGTACGGTTCCCTGGTTTCCGGCTGTGTCGATTGCCATGAATTTTAGGGTGGTTGTGGTGTTGATGTTGATTGGTGTGGTGTATTGGGTGCTGGTGGTGGTTGGTGTTGTTCCGTCGGTGGTGTAGTAGATTGTGGTTGCACTTTCATCGTCAGCTGTTAAAACAACGGATTGTGCGGTATTGTAATTTCCTCCACTAGGGTTTGCTTGGATTGTTGGTGCTGTGGTGTCGATGGTGTAGGTTTCGGTTTGTGTTGTGCCTTGGTTTCCGGCTGTGTCGATTGCCATGAATTTTAGGGTGGTTGTGGTGTTGATGTTGATTGGTGCGGTGTATTGGTTGCTGCTTGTGGTTGGATCTGAACCATCGGTAGTGTAGTATATGGTGGCGGGTTCATCGGCACTTAGGGTTACACTTTGAACGGTGTTGTAAGTACCGGTATTTGGACTTGCCTGAACTGTTGGAGCAGTGAAATCAGTACCAGTTACTGTATATCCTGAACTTCCAGAGTCAACTATCCGGTTGGTCCATCGTATTCCCTGGCCCTGGTTGGAATCATTTGAATATCCATAGACATTAAATGAAACCATTTGCCCTCCAGACAAGCCAACAATAGTGTATTGGACTTTGATCATACCATTATCCATAAGTCCGCTGTATAAAGAGCTTTTAAGTATGCCTGCGTAAAGATCAATGAACAATATACTAAATGTGTTGGTTGTGTTAGTCATGTCCTGACCATAGAAAATAGGAACATTGTAATTGTTTGGTCCAGGAGCGGGCTTCCAGATTTGTGGTCCGTAGATAAAATCAGATTTGTAGAAAGTTTCGTTCAGGGCAACAAGATTGTAAGTCAAGGCACTGTAAGCTGGAGTACTACTTTTATCTACAGGAACCCAAGTGTATCCGCTGGTGGTTATGGTTAAGGCGAAGTTATCCCGTATGGTTCCATTGATGGCTACCATAATTATCCCTGCATCATTCCAACCACGGCCACCAGTATTACTCACATAAAATGTTCCTGATGTATCATTGGATGATACCACGCTACCATAAGCATTACCACTATCATTGGTTATGTGCAGTTCGTTCATTCCCTGTGAAGAACCTTGCAGGGTGTTGAAGAAATTGTAGCTATCGTTCCCATTGTTATCGAACCTTGTTCCATTATCATTGGATACTGAAAGATTAACATCTCTATTAGGGGAAATAACAGCCATATTACTGTTATCCTCGGCGGCAACTGTACTCACGGTGGATATGCATAAAATCACACCAATCATGAGCAGAATAGATATTCGTTTAGTTTTTCCCATTTTAACCTCCATTTTTATTTTAATCAAGCTATTATCAATTAATACTCAATTTAAGGCAATAGTCCGTTAATTACAAAAATTAATCCTTTTTTATCCTCCCCCTTTTAGCCATTTAATAGATCTAATCATGGGATCCATGGATAACAAATAATCGATATACATATATATACGTATCGAATTTATTTAAAAGAAAAATTTAATTCTAATTATAAATTCAATTAAAATTGTGTTAACCCTGAAGAGCTCAGTATATCCGACACTTCCCCATCAGTTAAATTATAATGGTAGAATGCACTGTAAAATTCTTTGGTGAGGTTTTTAAGATCCATATCACTGAATTTATCAGGATAAATTACTTTGGCAGTCCATGGTATTCCAATAATGGTGTTGGCCCCGGGTGGGTTTTCAAACCAGTTAAAGGGGGATTGTGGTGCCAAGTATACTTGCTTGTTTTTCACTGCATTCACATTCTGCCAGGACTGGTTGGTGTAAACGTTTTGGTAGAACTGTGAATCACTGGTGATGATGACATCTGGATTCCATTGGGAAACCAGTTCCATGGAAACTCCCATACCTCCCTTACTTGCCGGGGACTGTACCACATTCACCCCACCACAAATGGTTATAAGTTGAACCTGAGGAGAACCCGGTGCAAAAGTGCTTAAACCATTTTCACCCTTGGCATAGTAAACTTTCTTTTTCTCAGATTCCGGAATACTTGAAACTGTGTTTTTAACCTTACCTGAAACATTGTTGTAGAAACTAACCAGTTCATTGGATTTATTCTCTTCTCCTAAAACTTTTCCCATGAATTTAAGGGAGGGCACGATATCGGTGAGATTGTTATCTCCTTCCACATCCAGAACCGGGATCTGGCCAAATTTTTCCTGGATTTTGTTGACAGTTTCCTTATCCTCCCCATGACCCACAAATACCACATCTGGATTCTGGGCTATGATGGCATCATAGTCTGCATTTTGCTTACCTCCTTTTAAAATAGGGAGATTTTGGTACTGGGAAGATAGGTAGCGGTTTTCTGACGAGGTTCGGTTAGAATTCCAGGCAATCATCTTATCTGGGGCGAGCATGTAAAGGGGCACAGTGATGGATTCCGACATGGCGTAGGTTTTATTGATTTCATCAGGCACAGCAATACTTCTCCCCATCATATCTGTGGTCTCGCCGGATAGGTTAAAGCCAGAAGAAAAGATGTAAATTCCAATCACACTAACAATAATTATAACTCCAATTATGGCCACTGCCTTGATTTTTTGATCCTTCATGTTACCCCTTAGTAGAACTAGTTTTATGAGATTATTCTAACTTACGCGAGATGGTTTAATAAACATATTGAAATACTCTAACTATACATTAGCTTAAATAGTTTTAATTAATCATTTTAGCATAATTTAGATTAAATGTTGTATTAATTCTTATTTTTAAAAAAATGTCCGGAATACTGTCATAGGTAGAGTATTAATATTCTTAGAAAATATCTTAGAAAGTCTTATATATATCTGAATTGTAAACTTTGACGTGTCGAAGTAGTGTTAATAATGTTTATTTACAAATGGAGCGGATGAAAATTGGGAAAGAATTATGTAATGTTTCTGGCAATCACGTGTTTTATGGCTCTAATTATCTGTGGAAGTGCAACTGCTGATCAAACAGTTATCTCGTCATCTATGGATCAAAATTTAACAGTATCCAACGATGATGGGGCGCGGTATAATGCCAACGAAAATATCACTGGCCTGAACAACACTTACAATTTCTTCAATTCATCCAGTCAAAGTGCACAGCAGGGTCAGAACGCTTTGCACCTCTCTTCCAATAACAGCACTGATGCTGGGGGTGTGGTTTTCACCAACTCATCATCTGGTGTTTTCTACATGAGCGACACCGGGGGAAGGGGATGGAATGATAACGGTATATTAATGATTGCCATAAATGGCACAATTCCTGATAATTTTTACGTTATCATAACTGCCAGCGGATACCAGTGGGCTCCTCTGGATTATAATCTGCACCCTAACCCTGCTAACATGACCTACGTGATAGGGACAGTTAATGAAACATTTACCAAAGAAGATTTCTTATATGGTCTCCAGACATGGAAACCTTGCCCTGCCAGTAATTACCCTATTTATGAAGGCCAGGATGTATATAACCTGACCAACACCTTTAACATCATGTTCATCGATTTATGGGCGGGTTTCATCGGACCCAATACTCGAAGCCTGTACCCGGACTACGCATTTATTGATAATGGAATGATCAAGATCACCTATGAATTTTTCAACCTCCCTGAAGGATCCCTGGCAGCATTCGGTGCCTATGCCTACTGTCAGAGTTCAAAACAGGGCGAAGGTGTTCGATGGGTAAATCGAGTAGGTGGTACCGGATCTTCTGGATACTATGTAAACGGTGTGGTCAGTACCCCGGAATCAGATTTCACTGCTAACCCCACCAAAGGCACAGTACCTCTGACGGTTCAATTCACTGACCAGTCAACTGGAACTAAACCATTAACTTACGCTTGGGATTTTAATGGTGATGGTGTTGTGGATAGTACCGAACAAAACCCAAACTGGACCTACAATACTCCTGGAACCTACAATGTCAAGTTAACTGTCACTAATTCTGTGGGCAGTTCTGAAAAAACCATGACCATCACCACCAGTGACAGTGACATTGTAGTCCCAACAGCCTCTGCTAACTTACCCAGTGGTGCCTACAATACCAGTATATCAGTAAATTTAACTGCCACCGATGACCTTGATCCCAACCCAAAAATATACTACACTCTAAATGGAAATAACCCCATCACCAGCAGCACACTCTACACCGGACCAATCATCATCTCTAAAGAAGGAAAAACCACCCTGAAATTCATTGCAGTTGACGCATCAGGAAACATTTCCCCAATCACTACCCTTAATTACACTATTGACAAGACAGCCCCTAAAGCCACGGCCAACCCCACTGGGGGTACATTTAACACAGCTCAAAGTGTAACCCTAACTTCCACTGACAACCTGGACCCCAACGCCACCATATATTACACTAAAGATGGAACCAAGCCCACCTCCAGCAGCACCCGTTACACGGGTCCCATAACTATAAATGGACTGGGCAACATTATTTTGAAGTTCGCAGCCCTAGATGCTGCAGGTAACTGGAGTCCAATTTACACTGAAACCTATAAGTTAATAGATGTCAAAGCACCAGTGGCATCTGCTGATTTACCTAACGGCGTCTATGACAGTGATCAGGTTGTGAAATTGAGTGCAGTTGATGACCTGGATCTCCATCCAAAAATATATTACACACTCAACGGAGTCGATCCCACCACCAGCAGCACACTCTACACCGGAACCATACCTATCAACATGGTGGGAACCACCCTTCTCAAATTCATCGCAGTCGACGCTGCAGGACACCTTTCAAACATCACCACCAGGACCTACATACTGGACAAACCAGGAGCAAGCGGAACATGGGTCAGCACCCTCCTGGACACCAACAGCATGTATAACTCAATTGCTGTGGATGCATCAGGTAAACCTCACATTGTATACTATCAGAAAGCAGACTCTGCAACTGAATACCCTGAACTAAAATATGCCTACTGGACCGGGAACACCTGGCATATTGAAACCCTGGAATCAACCAAATCCGGTTCAGGATACTATGTATCACTGGTACTGGATTCATCTGGTAACCCCCACATCGCTTACAGTCAAAGCACTCCAGACAAACTCAAATACGCTTATAAAGATGCCAATGGATGGCATTTCTTTGATATAGTAACCAATATTGATGTTTCATATGTTAACCTGGTTTTATACCAGGATAAACCTCAAATAAGCTATTTCGAAAACACCGAAGAAAGACTTAAATATACCTACCTCAACGGCACAACCTGGGTAATAGAAAACGTCACACCCACCCCAACTGGTGGGCACTGGAATTCCCTGGCACTAAACCCCAATGGAAACCCCAGAATAGCCTTTTATGACTATTTCAGTTCAACCACGGGTATCCTCAAATATGCCAAAAGAACACCAACCGGTATTTGGCAGATTGAAACAGTAGATGACTCAGGGGATGTGGGAGTGTGGTGTTCTCTGGTAATAGATTCACTGGGAGCTCCTCATATAAGCTACAATGCAAAGCTCAACGGTGGGGCTTTGAAATACGCATACTATAGTGAAACACAATGGATAATAGAAGTAGTGGATAATTTAGACTCATTAGCCAGCAAACTAATCCTGGATCCAGCTGGTAATCCCAGAATAGTCTACCAAAATGTTCTAACCAGCAACCTGAAATACGCCTACAAAGAAGGTTCAACCTGGATCATCAACAACGTGAACACTCTCGATGGTGCGGGACATTGGCTTTCCCTCACCTGCAACTCCCTGGGAGTTCCATATGTCAGTTACATGTCTGCCAACTCTCGTATGGGATACGCATATCTAGTACCATTCACTGCCAGTGCCACCCCCAGCGGTGGAGTTTATAACATGACTCAAAAAGTCACTCTCACCTCCAATGTAGGAACAACCCTATACTACACTACAGATGGCTCAGACCCAAGAACAAGCAGCACCAAAATCAAATATACCAACCCGATTACAATAAGCAATACAACCATCCTAAAATTCGCAGCAATAGACTCAGCAAACAACTGGGGATCAATATACACTGAAACTTACAGTATAATCCCCCTTAATTTAACCAAAAATGACATTGTTGCCGCTGCAAATACTGTGAAGGCCTATATTGAGGCCAATAAATCTTTACCAGCCAAGGTGACTGTGGGTGGGGTGAGCTTGAACATGGCACAGTTCCTCTATCTGGCCACAAAAGCTACAATTGCCTTTAATGGTGGTGCAAACAGTGTTTCCCTGGTTCTGGGTGACTATTCATTGCCAAGTGGTAGTTATGAAAATTTAAACACTGGTACCATGAGCTTGGCGGATTATGTTAATTTCGCTGACCGCATTGCAGGTCACATTAAGAGTAATAATGAAGTTCCCCTTTATGGTTTAATCGGACTGGGACAAATTGGCTATAAATCTCAGATTTATCTTTACAGTCGGGTGTTGAGTAGTTATGGTGCTAATGGTGTGCTACCTGCTGTTGTTACTGTGAAATCATGGAGTTCGGGTAATATTCCTATCATTGAACCAGTAGTGGTCTCGGTTACTGTTAATGATATTGTGAATGCTGCGAATATAGTGAAAGCTTATATTGAGGCCAACAAATCCTTACCAAGTACGGTGACTGTTGGTGGTCATGTGGTTAATATGGCACAATTCCTATACCTAGCAACTTCTGCCACTGTAGCACTCAACAACGGTCAAAGCATATCAACCACCATTTCGGTGGGAAGTTACTCACTACCCACTACTAGCAGCGAAAGCCTGAAAACAGGAGCACTGACCACAAATACCTACACGGATTTCGCCAGCAGAATTGCGCATCACATAGCAGAGAACAACCAGGCACCACCCTATGGTTTGATTGGCTTGGGGCAAATCAGTTATCAGTCACAAATTTATCTCTATAGCAGAGTACTATCCAGTTATTCAAGTAATGGCCTATTACCAACTATGGCAACTGTCAAGTCTTGGAGTGCTGGTAACATACCTATTACTGAGGTTATTTCTGGAACTTATACTATTGCCCAGGTGTTGGATGCTGCGAGTACGGTTAAAGCGCAGATTGAAAGTAATAAGGCCTTGCCGGGCACGGTAACTATAGGAACAAAAAGTATAAACATGGCGCAGTTCCTATTTTTGGCTACCAGTGCAACTAACCTTCTTAATAGTGGTAAACCAACAAATACCACTCTAACTGTGGGGAGTTATTCGCTGCCTGCCAGTAGCACTGAAAGTTTGAATGCTGGGGCGCTTACTGTTGGTACTTATGTGGATTTCGCTAATAGAATTGCGCAGTACATGGCGGAGAACTACCAGGCACCACCCTATGGTCTAATGGGCTTGGGGCAAATCAGTTACCAGTCACAAATTTATCTCTACAGTAGAATACTAACCAGCTACAAAAATAAGGGAACATTACCAACCACAGTAACTGTCAAAGCATGGAGTGTATCCAACATTCCCATAATCAACTGAACCAAAATTTAATGAATCCGTTTTAAACTCAAGATTTACGATTCAAACCTTAAAAATAGGATATACCAGAGAAAACAGTGTGGAATAAGGAATAAGATGAGATTCATAAAACCTATTATTTCAGTAATGGTCCTGCTTGTTATTGTATCATCGAGTATGGGATTTGCATTCGCCCAGTTTAGCGGATACTTATCCATTGAGTTCGACCAAACCACGGCAAGTGTGGGGGATACAGTCACCATGACGGTAACTGCAAGTAATGAAGGATTGGACAGCTGGTATCCGGTGGAAGTCTATGCCCCAATACCATCAGGAATGCAATACGTCTCCCATGTTGTCCCTGATAAAACACTACAAAATTATGATCCTGGTAGTGGGATATGGAATGTAAATAGGATGAGGCATGATGAAAGGGGCCACTTGAAGACTCTGATCATAACCCTCAAAGTACTCCCCGAAGCAGCAGGCGAATCTATAACCGGCACAACAAGTTTTCAGACACTAATGCTTGAAGGAACAGGCGAGGATTTAATAGCCTCAGGGGAAGTTCCCAATTCTAGAAGTGCTACCATAACTATTGAACCAGAATCCGAACCAGAAGATCCTCCTGAGGATCCACCAGTATCTGCAGGTGGCCCTGGAAATGGTCCCGGTGACGGAACAGGCAATGGTAGTGGTAGTGGGGTAGGTAATGGAACTGGCACTGGTCTTGACCTATCTGCCCTTACAGGTGGAGGTGGGGGAAATAATGGACAGGCTTACGAAGTATTCAACAGTACTGCTCCAACTGAAGCAGATCCACAGGACATGCTTTATGGTCTAGCAGCACTTTTGCTCGTGGCCGTGATCCTATTGGGATACTTATACGGAAACAAAAGGAAACAATGAAAAGAATAATAAACCTTGATTTTCCACAAACGTGAATTTCATATAAACTAGATTAGATTAAAACAGTACCGTGATAACATACATGTAACACAACAGGTGATCCAGTGTGACTTCCTTTTATGATATGTTCAACAGTTCAATGCACGCCATTTCCCAGAGTCTCTTGATACCAGTAATGGCAGTTCTGGCAATATTCTTTATATATGCTCTGGTTAACCTAGGGATTCTTTTATCTGAGTATTACAGGCGAAGAAAACTTAACTACGATGTTAAACAGTTAATTACCCAGTTTTTGTCAGTAAAGAATCACAGAAACTCTGATGAGATAATTAAAATAATTAAAACAGGTCAACTTCCACTCACTCATAAAGAAGTTCTGATAACTCTGGTAGAAAGTTCCAATCAAAGTCCAGAATTCAGAGAGTCACTGGCCCTTAAAATGGTAGAGGATGAGGGCATAAAATCGGCAAAAAGATTGGAAAGAACCGATATTATCGCTAAAATCTCCCCTGCAGTGGGGTTAATGGGAACTCTGATCCCACTGGGCCCGGGACTCACTGCTCTGGGTGAAGGAGACATTCAAAGCCTGGCCAATCACCTTTTAATAGCATTCGATGCTGCAGTACTGGGTATGGCTGCCGCAGCCATAGCATTTACTATATCCAAAATAAGGCGCCGCTGGTACGAGGAGGAAATATCCAATCTGGAAACCCTGGCAGATACCATCCTGGAGATTTTGAAATGATAAAGCAGAAAATGCGCAAACGCAGGAAGGAATTACTATCCAGTGATGAAGAGATCGATCCCATGATCTACGCAGTGAACATGGTGGACTGCATGCTGGTACTGGCAGTGGGATTTTTAATATTCAGTATAATGTCCATGGGTCTGCAGAGTGTGGTGTTCAGTGACATGTCTACCCAGGAGAGATCAGAACTTTCTCAGGCAATAAAAAAAAGCGTTCAACTGGAAATGGGTCAGGAGCTCAACGAAACCCCAACTGTAGGATCCAGTGGTACCACAGGATATGAAGATTTGGGAAACGTGTATAGAGATCCCCAAACCGGAAAGATGATATTAATCACGAATGGTTGATTTAATAATGCAAATTAAGGGTAATATCCCTTAATTTAGACAAATAAATCTTAGTAAACCTAAAGGAGCCTCAGACAATGACAATATTTGTATGCATGGATGATACCGACAATCTCAACTCACGAGGTACCGGGAGACTGGCCAGAGCAGTTGCAGAAGAACTGGCAAAAACTTATCCGGTAAGGGGAGTTACCAGGCACCAGTTATATGTCCACCCTGACATCCCTTACACTTCCCACAACAGCTGTGGAGTTATCCACATCAACATGGATGGTTATGAACACCTGGATGATATTTTCGAGATAGCACGAGAAGAAATGCTCGATGACTTCATAGACGGTAGTGACCCGGGGTTATCGGTGGCAAATCATGAGCAGATAAAACCATCCCTAATCGCATTTGGAAAAGACGCTCAGCAACTGGTTTTAACCCAGGAAAAAGCTCGAACCCTGGCTAAAAATCTTAAAATACGTTTGGAAGGCTTGGGGGGAACAGAGGATGGTGTAATTGGTTCAATGGCAGGATTGGGTCTGGCTTTAACCTCTAATGATGGTCGGTTTTTGCAGATTGGAAGTATAAGAGAATTAATTGGACCACAAACAGTCTCGGCTTTGATAAATGCGGGTATTGATGATATTTACACCCTAGATGGTCGGAGGGTGACCAGTGGGACCATCTGGAATGAAGAAACCAAATCAGTCAAGCCATGTCCAGTAAATGAGAAGGCAATTCTTTTTGTGGAAGAAGTTGATGGAGAGCTAAGGGCGGTTAAAAGAAACTAACAGTAACTCCAATTACCTATCTTTTAAACAGTTCTTTCTTAATTTTACTCTTAGTTCCTTATTTTATTCTCCTAATTCAACTCACATATCCCCATTAAACTAATAATTAATTTCTTCTTTAATTATGTTATTTCCTATAATTTTTGGCAGTTTAAACCTTAAAAACATTCACTGCTGATGCCTTAAATTCTAACCAGACTCTAGAACCTATGGTCAGTTGCATATCTGTGAATGATTTTCGAGTTATATAAACCGAGAAAACCTCTCCCACATCAATTCTAAGATCTAAAATACCTCCAGAATCCTTAATTTCTTTAATTTCACCATTAAATTCGTTAAGAGCACTGGTTTGTACTTTTGATCTGGAAATGGTTATGTCTTCTGGCCTTATGCTCATATAAACATCTCCTTCCATCATTGATGAAGAATAAACATTTATAGTTCCAGTATCGATCAGAGTAAGGCTATCTTCTACTCTGCGAGAGATTCCCTTCTTCACATTCCTCACTCCCACAAACTCAGCTACAAATCTACTTTTCGGTTTCCTGAAAACTTCTTCTGGCTTTCCAATCTGGAATATTTTCTTATTGAGTATGGCGATTTCATCTGAAAGGTGCTGACCCTGTATCAAATTATGGGTGGCTAGGATGACGGTAGTTTTCCTTTCATCACGCAGTTTTTTCATGAAATTCTCAATTTTCTCAGTGGATTGGGGATCCAGGTTGGCGGTGGGTTCATCTAAAAGTAGAAGATCAGGGTCAGTGACCAGGGCTCGGGCCAGGGCCATTCTCTGGGTTTCACCCCCGGAAAGAGTGGATGCGTCCCTTTTTTCATAACCGCCCAGACCAAGTGATTCCAGAAGATATTGAATTTTATCCTGATATGAATCCTTGTTTTCCCCTCTGATCTTTAATCCATAGCATATATTGTCATAAACAGTTCCCTTAAAGACGATGGGTTTTTGATAGACCATTCCCATCTTTCTTCTGATATCCAATTGATCCTTTTTATTTTTAGGAATTTCCCGGCTGTTGAAGGTAATTTTTCCAGATGAAGGTTTTTCAATAAGATCAATAATACGTAGAAGGGTGGTTTTACCGCATCCTGTAGGACCTATGAGTCCTAAAGTGGTCCCTTTTTTTAAATAAAGGTTAATATCTTGGAGGACGTTTTTTCCGTCGTATTTTTTTGATAAATTCTGAATTTCCAGCAGATTCATGTTATTTCTCCTGGACGTAGTTTAACACCAGATTTATTATTAGAGCAATCATGAGTAAGATGATTCCCAGGGCTATGGAGAGTTCTACATTACCTTTGGATGTTTCCAGGGACATGGTGGTGGTTATAACTCGGGTGTAACCCCTGATATTTCCCCCTATCATCATTGCTACTCCCACCTCAGATATGGCCCGGCCAAATCCCAAGATAATAGCTCCCAGAAGGGCGTATTTGGCTTCACTCATAATGGTTTGAATAGCCTGAAATTCACTGGCACCGAGGGATAGGGACAAATCTCTTATTTCGTCTTTAACACCACTTAATGCCAAAATGGTAAAACCAGTTATAATAGGGAGGACAAGTATCGTCTGACCAATTATCATCCCTCCCGGTGTAAAAAGAAGTTCTAAATTGCCTAACGGTCCCTGACTGGATATTAACAGAAAAACCAGCAGACCTACCAGAACAGTGGGCATGCTGTAAAGAGTCTGTATAATATTTATAATGGTTCTTTTTCCCCGAAACTTTCTGAAGTGTATGTATCCACCTACGGGAACTGCAATTACAGCAGCTATAACCGTGGAAGTTATGGAGATGTAGAGTGTTCTGAGGGTTATTTCTATGACTTCAGGGTCCAAAGTAACCAGCAAGTGCATGGCTTCGAAAAATGCATTTATGATCTCGTTCACTTAACCACCAAAAAAAGAATCATATAGGGGATTAAGATTTCCCCTAAATAAAAAACTAACTATTTTACAACAGGGTTATTTCGTTGGCTCGGCCTGATTTGCAAGTGGTATGAATAACTGTTGACCGTACTTTTCTTTACCATACTCACCGACAATAGTCTGACCTTCTGTTGAAAGCACAAAGTCTACCCACTTCATTGATGCGTTGTAGTTCACATTGGAGAACTTCTCAGGGTTCACAGGTATCATGGAATAGATGTTCAGCAAGTCTTTACCCTGGGTAACGAATGGCACCAAAGTTATGTTACCTTTGTATGCTAGATAGGTACCTGAATCGGATAATGTGTAGGCCGATTTTTCATTGGCCAGGTTTAAGGTGTCTCCCATTCCTTTACCAGATTCTATGTACCAACTCTGTCCCTGAATGGTGGTGTTGTAGTCAGCACCGGTTTTGTTCCAGAGCTGCACTTCCCTGTTATGGGTTCCTGAATTATCTCCTCTGGACACGAATTGAACCGTGGTAGGATTTGCTGCGCCAGCAGCGCTGATCTTGGAGAATGCTTCAGTAGCATTGGTTCCATTGATCTGGGCTGGGTCACTTGCTGGACCTACAATGTAGAAGTAATTGTAGGCGAACACATAACGCTGGGTACCGTAACTCTCATTTATGAACTTCTGTTCCTGGGTTTTGGAGTGAACCATTACCAGATCCACATCACCCTTTTTCCCATATTCAAGAGCCTGCCCAGTACCGGCTGCAATAAACTGCACATCAATATTGGGATTTTGTTTTTCAAAAGCTGCTTCTAAAACAGGCAATAAACCGGTGTCTTCCAGGCTGGTGGTGGTAGCAATCTTAAGGGTTTGCTCCTGACCAAATCCACTGAAAACAAGACCGGCTATTGCTACAATTGCAATAATTATAACTGCTAGCAATGCTATTTTTGTATTTCGTTCCATTTTAATCTCCTCTAATGATTGAATAATTAGTATATCGATCTGTATATATAACCATATCGAAAACTTGTTTCTTATATTTCATAGTTCAAGTTTTAATAATATTTGGTTATAGAGGATTCATAGGGTGGGCAAATTCTGTTTAAGTAGTTAATTAGTTATCAATCACCATAATGGGGAAATTTAATATAATTTATAGAGAAAGATCATAAATTATATTTGTTGGTGTTTACAAAATAAAGTATGAGTAAAGAAAATTTGTGGGGTAAAATCATGAAAATAAGCGCTAGAAACGGTTTGAAAGGAAAAGTAGAGAAAGTTGAGGAAGGACCAATCACAGCCAATGTAAAAATAAAAATAGAGGCTCCAGCAGAGATTACAGCAGTGATAACCAAAGAATCTGTGAAAGATCTAAACATTAAAGTTGGAGATGAAGTGGTGGCAATTATTAAAGCCACTGAAGTGATGATTGGCAAAGAATAACCAGTTGATTCAGGGGACCTTCGATCCAATTTAAATTAATTAGATTTTTCTTCCTTTTTTTGTATAATTTATCTCCTATTAAATTTCAGACGTCTTTTATAGGCTTTTCTAGCACTTTTAGCTATAAAATCAGATATATTCCTAATTTTGGTCTCTGAAGATTCTTCATATGACTTCAAGAACCAGTCAACCATTTCCAGTCTAAGGGGTGTTAATGGGGGAGAGTTGGTTAGAAGAAAAAAACAGATTTCTCCTAGATCTTCACAGGGGTCTCCGTTTATGGATTCTTCAAAATCTAAACCATAGATTTCTGAACCATTCCAGATGAAATTGCGTAAATTACAGTCTCCCTTCAAAACATTACCATTAACTCCTTTAATTTCATGTAAATCTGCCATCCACTCCCCTAAACTTTCCAAACATTCTTTAAATTTCAGGTTTTTTATAGGATCAACACAATTTTGTTCTTCCAGCAAGTGAGAAATGGTTTTTCCTGGAACATATTCGATCAATAAGTAATTATCTGAATCCTCGGGAGAGGATTTGTAAAATACCTTAGGAACCTTAATTCCTTCAAAATCCAACTTTTTTAAATTGGCAGCTTCAACTGATGATCTGGAGTTTTTTGGAGTGGGAAGATATATTTTAAGAACAAAGTAATTATCTGTGATGGTTTTAACTTTGAATGCTTGGTTTTTAAAACTCTTGAATTTTTCTAGAATTTTAAGATGCCCTTCTTGATATTGGGGGATCATTTATATCTCCTTATGTAAAATTATTCCATTTATTTTCAGTTTTTTGCCCCTTTCAAGTTGAGTCTTGTTATCGGGATAGTATGGGAATGTATGAAAACATGTCTAGTATTATTATAAAAAAATAGGGAATGAGGAGAAAATACTCCTCCAATTTGGGAAATTTTTATTTTCCTAACCGTTCTGATCCCCAGACTGCGGCAGCAATGGTGTTACGGGCCAGGTACAATATTATTGCGGCAACAGCCACCATTAAAGCTCCCAAAATCCAGAATATTAATCCGGAATCTGAAGAAGCAGGTTCAGTACCGGCTACAATTGTAGCAGTGCTGGCTGCGGGTATTGGTAAACCCGGGGCAATATTGGCTGATGTTCCCTGACTTTGTAGGGCACTGTTAGATGTGAATCCGCCAATAAATCCTGATAACTGTTGTCCCAGGCTGCTTCCCTGTCCATTTCCACCAGGAGTTACTGGGGTTGGAGTGGGGGTAGGTGTAGGGGTGGGTATCACGAAGTTTTTGATGAAATCTGCTGGATCTCCGCCAGCAGCAACCATGTTGCTCAGATCACTTTGAGTTAGGGGTATGGTCCTGACCACGCTGAATGCTGTCTGCACGGTACCGTATAATGCTTTACCAGGGAAAGCCTGGTCTAGATACCAGACAGCCCAGTACATGGTCTTGTAGTAGTTACTGTTGGCTGGTTGTAACTGGTTAATAATAGCAGTGTTCAGATCCAGAAGCATTGCTTCACCAGTGTTGGTTACAGTATTCCATCGCACAAATATGCCCGCAGCACTATTTTCAGTGGAATATCTCAGTCCAGTAGTGTAGTAGGTTCCCTGTGCAGCGGATAATCCTAGACTGTCAATAATGACCTGTTCTTTGCAGTGTGCGGTTATTGCCAGGTAGATATAGGCTTCATTGGTCCCTAAGGGTAAGCTGTTTTGCACATAATCGGCAATGAGGTAACCCTGGGTAAGTCCAGAACCGGGACATCCACCGCCTATTGCGGATTTTAGGAAGGCATAAGGCATTCCATAGGCCCACTGGTTAGTCAAACTCACCAGATAATAATCCTGCTGAGCAGAGTCTGGTATGCTGTAGGTATAGGCATTGTATACTGCTACAGATTTATCCCAACCTGCTGATCCTGATCCACCTGCTAGATTAGCACCGCTGATGTCGAAAACATTATACGAAACACCATTAT
Source organism: Methanobacterium sp. (assembly GCF_016217785.1). NCBI lineage: Archaea > Methanobacteriati > Methanobacteriota > Methanobacteria > Methanobacteriales > Methanobacteriaceae > Methanobacterium > Methanobacterium sp. The sequence goes on along the minus strand of NZ_JACRGA010000006.1, from coordinate 3,166 downwards.
AAACTACAGGTAATACTTCCAGAGTTTGAGTATTCTCATTGTACTGGAGTAATACTGAATTCAACTCTCCTTTAGCACCTTTTTGTGTGAATAAGAACCATAAAGGTGTCCATATTCCTCTTTTGAGACTGAAAAGGTTACCAATAGTACTACCAGTCACACTAATAATCCCATCTAAGGCTCCTAGTGTTCCTTGGTTGTCCAGAAGACTGTATCCTGCGGAGGTTATAACCAGTAGATTGGAATCTCCGTTGTTGAATCCCAGCAATGTCTGTGCTTTTTGGGCTGCCTGGGCACCGATAGCTTCCATTGTTGCGTAATTGTTGATTGGTAGAATGTTTTGGTATTGATAGTTATGGGCGTAGTTAGGGAGATTGTTGATGTATGCCTTGTCAAACCCATGACCTGGGTTGAAGATCACATTGGTCTTGGTAGGGTCATTGGGGTCGATTACGGCTGTACCCCACAAGTAATCGAAATCGGCTTTGTTGATGGTGGCTAGCTTATCCACGGTAACCAGTGAAGCTGGATCAGTTTTCATCTTGGCAAAGAGCCAGGACATGTATTTTAGTTCGCTTAAACTTCCGCTTACCACGGTTATGCCGGTTTGTGCTGTGAACTGGTTTAACAGGTCAGTGTTGTGTTTCATCAGGGCTAAAATACCGGTGTTGGTGGCCCTATTCCACATGATGTAGACGTTTTCGTTGGGGTCACCATTATTGAGTGCCTGATAGTTGTAAACCTGTGATGATCCACTTCCAACCCATTTTAAAGGCACCACATCCAGTATGGTCATGGGAACGTCATCGTCTCCGGCACCAGGACTAACCATTACATGGTATGATTGCTGGCTGTTGGTCAATGGGAAATTTTCATAAAAGCTCTTTGAAGATACATAACCTGTTAAGAGCCCTTCAGAAACTCCACTAGTACCCGCAATTTTCAGAAGGTCACTAGGCGCTCCATTGGCCCACAAGTTGGCAATGGCTACTATGTCAAAGGCGTTGTTACCCAGCGCGGCTATTATGGTGTTCCAGTTGGATTCGGCCATGTTTTCTGAGATGTAGATTGTAGCACCTGAAGCTAGAGTGCCATCAGAGTTTACCTGGAATTTTTTGGCTAAAAGTACGTTGTTTTCTTTGGTTACAAATGTATATTCCAGGGGATCGTTGGGTTTGTTGAGTACTACCAGGTTTCCTTTACCATAGGTTACTTGTTGGTCTGGGTTTAAGGGTGCGGTGGTATCAACCACTGCTTGTTGTCCACCTTCCGTACTGTCGCCGTTTAGTTCTGCTGCACCAGCATTGGTTATTACCAATGTTCCATCGGCAGAAGTGAACCCTAATTGGGTGTCTGCAATTGCATTCTGCGTTGCCGCTTGTCCTAAGTTATAACTTTCATTTTCAGCAGCCGATGCTGCTCCACAAATGGTCAAAGTGAATACAAATGCTAGCGTTAGTAATATAGTTGTGTTTTTCACTTTTTCACCTCCATTTAATTTTTGTTATGTAAAACAAGATTTAACGAATTATATATAAAAACATATCGATAAAAAAAATTAATTAATAAATCTTAAATTGATCTATTTATTTTAAATAAAGATCATATAATCCATATTTAACGAATTATATAAAATTACATTTCAATAGTTTAACTTATTTTTGGATACAAATTTAATTGGGCGCGCAAGGGCCTCGGGGGATATTAAATAATAATTTATCCATGATTTCACTAATTTATTAGTATAAATCTTAATTTAAGCTATTATTTTATAATTTTAATGATAGTGCAGGATAAAAATGTGATAAAAAATGTTAAAATATGGAAATAGATTTTTAGACTATTTTTAACTGATTTATAGTATGTGGGGTTATTTAAATGGATTTATTGTTTTATTATTCAATACTTAATAAAGGATGAAATTTAATGAGACCACTATTTAAAGGACTAAAAAAAGAAAAAAAAGAAAGGAGGAAGAAATTGAATTTTTTAATGTAGGAATATTGCTATTTTAAGGTTAATCCTCTAAAAGGTCTGCCAATCTATTGGTCCATGCCTTGGATTTAACATTTTCCAGGTTCATGTTTTTCCTTTTAAGAACGATACCTTGCTGTGGGCATGCTTTGGTACAGGCTCCGCAAAGGATGCAGAAAGTTGGATTAATAACAGATTTACCTTCTACAATACTAATGGCGTTACATGGGCAGACATCGGCACAGGCATGGCAAGAATCACCCTTACAGGTGAAATCATCCCGAAGGAAGATTTCTCCTTCAAAGGGCTTGGTAACTTCTGCAGCATCAACTGGGCACACTTCCTGGCACCATCCACATTTTATGCAGGTGTCCTCGTCCAGGATTATGTCTCCTTTGATCTCCGGATTTACAATTTCATCTCGTTCCATACATGTGGTACAAACGATTTTAATGGCATCAACCGGACAGGCACGTCTGCATATGCCACAGTAGATGCACTTGGATTCATCAATATCAACTGAACTGGCAATGGAGGGATTACTGGAGTTGATATCGTTTCGATCCATGGTGATGGCCTCTGCAGGGCACATTTCTTCACATATTCCACACTGGATGCATTTTTCCTGATCAACTTCTGTTTCACCACGAACCAGTTCCTTCACTTCCGGCAGGGATCGCTGTAGGAATATGGCATCAGTGGGACAGGCAGTACTGCAACGTCCGCAGTAGATACAGGTTTCAGAATCGATGGAAGCATCATGGGTCCATAATGGATAATTATCCATTTCTTTGGTATCGATCCCGTTAATATCTAATTCTAGGGCATCGAATGGGCATGATGATGCACATAAACCGCAGAGACAGCAAGCGTTTTCATCGATAGTGATGAAATCCATTTTAACTAGTCCGCGGGCTATGGGGAGTATTGGCCCCATTTTGATTGCGGTTGTAGGGCAGATATCTGAACATATTCCGCATCCTACGCATTTCTCATTCTTATGGGTGAGGGAACGTATTTCCTTTCCCTCTCTTTCCACAGAGCTCATGGTATCATCCTTTGCTTATGGCTTGATTTGGGCAGTTTTGAATGCATAAATCACAGTCATCACAGTTTTCTGGGACTAAAACTAGTTCACCGTCAATATCTTTTAGTGCGCCCTGTTCACAGAGTTTTACACATAATCCTTCAC
>NZ_JACRGA010000005.1:300000-441809 GCF_016217785.1 Methanobacterium sp. | reverse complement strand
TTACTGCCACTACCGATCTGCACCGAAGCCTGACAGGCCAGATACAAATACTGGGCAATATTCACAGAAACACCCGCAACACTCACCGTACTAGGCAAACACTTATTAGTTTCAATGTAAGCCTTAACATTCACCGCAGCAGCAGCAATCTGCTCCGGAGTGAAGGTTGTGGTGGAAGTGTTTTGGAAGAAATCTTTATCCAGCCATCCGTATCTGAAGAGCACAAATCCTGATGAGCCTCCAGCTATGGCTGATTCTATATCTTCATTGATTTCTTCGGCTGATAACGCTACCACGTTGTTGTCGCTTTGATATGTTTGTAATCCAGCAACTACGGGTTTGGTAGAGTGGCTGACTATGTAAGCAGTGGCCGAGGTTATCCATTCATTGTCTTCGTTGTAGTTCCCCTCGTAAATCATGGGGACCAGGAAGTCCAGGTAGTTGGATAGCTGGGTGTAGTCCTGCCCGTAGTAGTATGCGTTGACTGCTCCTTCAGGCATTAGTGCAGCTGAAACTGCTACTTTTGCCTTTATGGATTTTACTGTGGTGTACACTCTCTGGACGAAGCTGGTTATGGCTTCTGTGCCTCCGGAGTGTTGGTAAGCGGTTCCAGGATAGCGAACGTAGTCTAGGTGAATTCCAGCGATGTTGTAGTTTGTTGTGATATCTGCTATGGTATTTACCAGTGCGTCAGTGGTATCACTGTCTTTAGGATCAACCCAGTGCCCGTTTTCATCTACGAAACAGGTTATCCAGGCATGGATCCGTATTTCTGTACCTTGTAGTTTGTTAATTATGGTCGTCAGGACCGTTTGATATGTTGGAGATGATATGCGGTTTGCCTTGACGAATATGTCCGTTATTCCGGCTCTTATTAATTCGTTGACATCGACGTTATTTACGTCGTCCGTATTTAACCATAACCCGTGGACATTATTGTAGGTTCCATCTGATGCTGCCGCAGTGTTATTCTGAATGGTGTTTGTTTGGTTACTGTTATCGGATGAACTATTTTGAGTGTTGTTGGTGCTTTCTGATGTCTGGTTTTCTTGCTGATTGTTTTCTGTATCGCTAACCACCGTGGTGGTTGTATTCTGAATATTAACTGAGTCTGTGGTGTTTTCTACTATCTCACTGATGTTGGTTGTGTTCGTGAAATTAACTGAATCTGACTGATTTGGGGTGGCATAGTTAATACTAGGGGCCAGCATGGCTACTGTGAGTAAGAGTAGCGTAGCTAGCAACAATTGTTGTTTCAGTATTATGCCCCCTCAATGTCTGCATGTCAGTTGAACACAGATAGAGGTTCCTGACACAATAAGATCGTCCTTTTGTGCATATAAATCTTTTCATTCATTTTTGCCAAAAAAACCCTTAAATCAAGCTTTTTTAGATTTAAAACCCTCAGAATCAGAATTGGTGATGATGATTCCCAGCTATGATCTTCCTTTGATGACACCCTCATCATCGGAGGCTCACCCAGAGGCGTGCCCTCAAATTTAGAAGTAATGTTCTCTTAAAACAATATTCCAAAACCCCAACCAGATTTTAGACATTATTTAGACATTATTGGGATAAATCTATTGATTATTATGGGTAAAAGTACGTGAAGAATGTAATTAAGGTTGAATTCAGATTAAAATCGATTTTATTAAAAAAATAATAAAATAATTGGTTAATGGAGGCCCATAAACTTTTTGAACTATTATTCATGTTCAATATATCCTTAAATACATCATTTATTCCCCGAAATTATAAAAACTGAATTATAACCCTGCGAAAGAAGTTAAATATCATTAAAAAGGGTTTTTAATGTATAGTTATATCAGTCAGTGAATTAGATACTGAGGTGTTATACCAATGCAACAGTATAGAGTGTTTTTGATGATAATACATATGTCTATAAATAAAATATTCTGGGTGAATAAAAAAAATTCGAATGATTCAATAAAAAATTACACCAAAACTTATATTCCATAGGTTTTAAACTCATCTACATGATAATAGAGAAGCTCGAAAGGGCAGTGCAGATTCTGGAGGAATCACCTGAATTTACACACTTAATTCCTGAAGTCCGGAGCAATATTGTAATGGCACGAGAGAATGCCCAGACCATAAAAGACGTTGCAGGAATCCCTGGACGTATAACCGCCGTTAAAGGCATTCCAAAAGCTGTTTCCAGGCCTGATTTTGGTGCTTCATCCCATATGGCCCGCCTGGTTTTAAGTGTAATGAAACATGACCCTGAAAAACTCAGCGCCATAAACATTAAATACCACCCTGATCTGGTGGAAATATGCCATAGGCTGGGTTTAAGGGTTTCCAGCTACGACCGAAACCAGGAACCATCAGAAGTATCCGAAAAAGAGGGAAGCACCATATCATGGGGTGTTGAAGTGGCAGTGCAGAATCTAGGTGCTGTTCCAGATGTCATATACCACAAGGGTGCCTGGGGAAAAGAGCCCATGATTGTGATGGTGGGAAACCAACCAGAAGAACTGGCAGAAATGGCAGTGTGCCTGGCCAAACTATTTTCTCCCCAGAATAGAATATAAACATAGATACTAATGTATGAAAATCACCATATTTTTTAAAGATCAATCAACCAATAAAATTTAAGATCATCAACCAGTACAATTTAAAGATCAATCAACCGGTAAAAAACCAGTACATTCACCAGGAAAATACTACCCCCTAATTGATCACGTCGATCACGTCACCCCAGTTTAGAATGGGGCCATTTTTATACCTTTGGAAGTGGCAGCCCACCCTAAAAGAAGAAGTTATTATACCATGATTGAAATATATCATAGAAAGATGAATTACTGGAAAGATGGATTACTGATTTCAAAAAAAATTTGATAATCATTTGTAGCCCAGGAATAATGATAAGTAACTATTAAACGAATCACCGGGTTTAGTATTAATAGAAACCCATTTAATTACGATTATATAAATATTGAGGGACTAAAATGCATTATAAGATGTATGAAGAGATGATGGAGCAGCCCCGCTCTTTAAAGGACACCATGGAAACGGAAAAATCTCACATGAAAGAAATAAGTGAGAAATTAGAAGAATTCGACAAAATATACTTGGTAGGATGTGGAAGCTCACTTTCAACATGTTTTTCATCTAAAGATGCTATGAACATCATTTCAAACAGGGACCTGGAAGTTTACACAGGTTACGAATTCTTTTACCATAAAAAACTCCAGGAAAAAAATGCAGGAGTAATTTTAACATCCCAATCCGGAGAAACAGCCGACACCCTGGCAGCACTCCGAAGAGCACAAAATAAAGGAATGTACACCGTATCCATTATCAACGAAGAAAAAAGCACCATGATGCAGGAGTCCGAAGACGTAGTTCTAACCCGATGCAACAGAGAAACCGCCATACTGGGCACCAAAACCTACATGACACAACTCATGTGCCTCTACCAGATCCTTTTCACCACAGAAAACTCATCCCAATCCAAAGAAGTCCTTAATGACCTTTTGAAAATCCCCCAAATCACCCAGGACCTCTTAAAGAAAACTGAAGAAGAAAACAAAACCCTAGCCCAAAAATACGCCAATTACGATATATTTTACTGCATGGGAAGCGGCCCCAACTACGGACTAGCCTACAAACTAGCCATGACCATGTTAATGGAAGGCGCACTCAAACACGCCTGCCCCCTGTACTCCGGAGAATTCCGCCACGGACTCATCGAAAGAGTAGAAAAGAACATCCCAGTAATATTCCTCGACGCCAACTACCCTGGAGATGAATTCACTCGCAAATCAATAGAATTCTCCCGAAAAGTAGGGGCAGAGAACATAATATACAAAATGCAGGACTATTCCAATATAAACCCACTGCTGGCACCATTCGTACTGGTTGTTCCCCTAGAATGGTTCATATATTACCTGGCCCACTTCAACAACGAAGACCCCGGAAGCACCAGACACATTGGGAAGGTTCGGTATTAGATTTCACCAGTCAACCTATTTTTTTTGATTTAAAGATATTTAAATGGCAAATAATCATTAGTTTGCCGATAAATCTGGATTTAATAAATTGAACCTTAAAAAAAGAATAAAAACCTATCCAGATTTAATAAAAATTGAATTAAAAAAGAATTAAACTGGTCTGGATTTATTTAATTGTTCAAAATAGGATTTAAATACTGGAATAATATTTGAATTTAATAGATTAAAAAAATAAAAGATTTTCTGGGATACTTTATAATCCCAGATTAATTGATCTCTAATTTTTGGGTTTCTGCAATTTCCTTGGGAAGTTTTATGGTGAGGATGTATTCTTCAAAATTGGCATTGGCCTCTTTGATCTTGATCTCAGCAGGTAATTTAAGGGTGCGGGTAACTTCCCCAGAACCTCTCTCCCTTTTTACGTAATTAACATCTTCACCTTCCATTCCTTCGGGGAAAGTAGCAGTGATGGTCACAGATTCGTTGGTAACATCAACTGATAAGCCGTCTTTTTCAACTCCGGGAAGGTCTGCTATAAGTATAAACTCACTAGATGTGTCAATGATGTCCACGTATGGTGTGGTGGGTGCTGTGTAATCATTGATGGTTTTTCCCAGGTCTTCCTGTTTCTCGCGCAGTGTTTTTAAAACATCATTAACCATTTTCTCTGCAGTAGTGCGTAGCTCTTCTGTTTTCTCAGATGCACTTTCCCTGAATTCTTTACCTTTATCAGAGACTGTGTCTTTAGTTTCAGAAGCTTTAACTTTAACTTCTTCTCCTTTTTCTGAAACAGAATCTTTTACTTCTACAGCTTTGGCTTTAACTTCTTCACCTTTTTCTGAAACAGAATCTTTTACTTCAGAAGCTTTGGATATAATTTCTTCCTTGGTGTCTTTGCCTTTGGGTTCTAGTTTTGTTTTCTTTCCATCCATAGAAATCCCTCACATACCTTAAAAATACTATCCAAAATTTTAGGGAGATTTCTTATTTGATAAGCTGAGGATTATTCCCCTAATCAGAGAAATTAACGTTTAAAACGTTTAAGATAAGATTATTCTCCCATATTGCTCTTATCTTCTCTGTTGAATTCCTCTAATTTTTTGATTATCTCTGATATGCCACTACCTTCAGATGCAGCGACCATCAGGGGCTCATCACTTGTATTAATATGTTGTTCAATGTACTTAACATTTTCTTCATCATCCACCAGGTCCATTTTATTGAAGATGGACAGAACTGGGGTATTTCTGAATATCTTTTTTATCTCCCAGTACAGATTTACCTGGTTTTCCACAGGGAATCCTGAAGTTTGTGATGGATCGAATATGAAAAGGATAAGATCTGCCAGGTGCTCCAGTGCCACCATGGCGTTGAGTTCTATCTGGTTCATCTCCTGCACCGGCCGATCCAGAAGCCCCGGAGTGTCGATAATCTGGTACTTCTGCCAGCGGAGTTCGAAATGTCCTATTTGAATTCCTTTGGTGGTGAATGGGTAATCAGCTACTTCAGGTTCTGCATTGGTGATCTGTCTTAGTAGTGTGGATTTTCCTACATTGGGAAACCCTGCAATAACTGCAGTGGTGGCTTCAGTATCCACGGTTGGCACGTTACGCAACTTCTGCTTGGCATAGTTTAAAAAGTCAAGTTCATCACTTATACGCTTCACCACCGAGGATATTCTTCCAAATGCAGCTCTTCTTACCTGTGAAGCGTTTTCAGGAGGTGATCTTCGTATTTTGAAGGTGTACTGGTTCTGTAGTTTTTCTAAAACTCCGTTAGCCCAGTTCAATGCTCCCAGTGATTTTTTAAGTTCATCAACACCCACCGCTACATCAATGTAGTCCTGGTAAAACATGGGGAGTTCTTCCACATGGGGTGTTTTCTCAAGGATTTCTTCAAAGGTGTCTTTAATCACCTGGCAAGCAGTCTGAACTCTGACTTCCTCTATTCGTTTTGATTTATGCTGACGGTGGATCTTGGATGTTCGGACCCGGGCCGCAGCTTTTTTAGCCCGACGGAATGCTTTGTCAATTACTTCCTCGGAGGTTGGTATGTTAGGTAAAAACATTATTTCACATTTTTCTTAATTTATTTCTGGTTAAATTTGCTTTTTAAAAGGTTCTTGAAATAGTAATTAAAGTTTAAAGCATAATGAATCCTTACTTTTTACTAATTTAATCTTCCTTAAAAATATTCCTTTATATAATAGTGATTGTGATTACTAAAGTATAGTTCTGTTTTATTTGAAATCTCCACTTTTATTAATTGGAATATTCATTTTATTTTAGAATATCTGAATTTTAATTTAACTATTCAGAAAATATCTGTGATTGGAAACTGTATAATTTCACACCTTCCTCTAACCAGCAATCCGGGGATAAACCAGCTTTAATACAGGTATTGGCCAGAAAGTCTCCAATATCCCAGTTCCATTCCACTGGAACCTGGGGAAGCAGCAGACCACGGTACATTCCCTTCTCCACAATAAGCCCATCACGGCCCACTTCTACCTTTTCCAGGTATTCTGCTGGTTTTCCAACTTCAACCAGTTCTGGTTTGGTGAGCACACTTACTTCCACTTGGATCTCTTCTAGTTCTGTTGCGGTGACTGGTGGGAAGCGTGGGTCCTGGGTGGCTGCACTTATAGCAACCTCCACCACTGCCTGGGCTAAGGGTTTTACTGGTTCTGGGTAGCCAATACAGCCCCTTAAATCCCCATCACGATTTAAGGTTACAAAAGCTCCCATTTCCTCCTTTAGGCTAGGGTTAACATCATCAGGAATGTTTATGATCTTTTTATGAGTTATGTAGGTTTCAATGGCGTTTCTTGCTAATTTTACCAGAAATTCCCCTTCTCCATCACTTATCATCATGGACCCTCCCACTGTTGATTTTTAGTTCCACTGCGTCTCCACTGTTCATTTCGCCTTAACTGGCGCCTCCAACTGTTGCTTCGCTGACCCTGGTGTGTGGGCCACCATCTCCCACTGGAGCTGTTTGACCGGCTTTACCACAGAATCCTACTCCTAAATGGAAGTCAGATCCTACTGCATCCACTTTTTGCAGTATCTCCAGGATATTACCGGAGAGTGAAACATCCCGGAGAGGATCTTTAACCTCACCATCCTCGATTAAGAATGATTCAGCCGCGTTGAACTGGAAAACACCTTTACCGGTGTCTACCTGCCCACCCCTGGATCCTTTAAGGTATATTCCATTATCCATATCTTCAATTAACTCTTCGAAGTTCATCTGGCCTGGTTTAAGGTAGGTGTTGCTCATGCGGACAATGGGCTGATCTCCTACTCCTGACCGTGCGTTTCCACTGGATTGGATGTTTAGTTTAGCTGCTGTTTCCCTGGAGCTTAAAAGAGATACCAGTGTGCCGTCCTGTACCAGTACGTTTTCACTGGTTTTTACTCCCTCTGCATCGTAGGCATAGTAACCGAAGGCATCCATACTGGCATCATCCACTATGGTAACCAGTGGGGAACCTATGGAGGCTCCCATTTTTCCCTTTAAAATGGAGTCGTTCTGGAGTATCAGGTCAGCCTCAGAGGCATGGCCCACTGCTTCATGGATGAAAACTCCGGTGAGCTCCGGGTCCATGATTATAGGGTAGCGTCCGGAGGGAGGTAAACTGGCATCGAGTAACCTGACTGCCTTGGAAGCAGCAGTTCTCCCCAGGAGTTCCAGATCTTCGGATTCAATAACCTCAAAACCCTTCGCCCCACCAGTGCTCTTGTGTCCGAATTGGATACCATTTTCTGATGCTGCTACAGCGTTTAAAAAGAGAGCTACCCTGTTTTCTTCCATTGTAATGGAGGATCCTTCTGAGTTTAAAAATATGCTGATTCCCTCTGCATCTACGTAGTTAACAGTGGTACTTACCACCTTATCCAGGTTGGCGGCCTGCTCCACCTCGGACATAACCAGTTTCTTATCCTCCAATGAAACATCAGATAGTTTGATGCGGGCGTTGGAGGTTATCTTATCTGTTCTGATTTCAGCAGGTGCTAATTCCACATCACTGGAAAGGACACTGGCCAGTTTAAGTGCAGATTCAGCCACATGATCCAGACGATCCAGTCGTGTGGTGTAGGAAAATCCCCATGCACCCTGTTTCAATACTCGGATACATGCACCTAGATCAGATCCGGATCTGATTTCCTGGATTTTCCCATCCTTCATGACAATAACTGTGTTCTGACTTTCATTGACTCGTATATCTGCATAGTCAACATGTTTTTCCACTGATTCCAGTATTTTTCCCAGTAAGTCCAGATCTAGCTCCGTTTTCATGTTATCTCCACTTTTAATATGATCTTCATGACATATAATTTTAAAGATTAATTAATTTAGTTTAAGGATTAATTAATTTAGTTAAAAGATTAATTAAATTTAAGGCTTTGAATATAAATAAACAATGCAATGATAAATAAAGGGTGTAAGAATTGATCAAAAATAAAATAATAGCAATTATCCTAGCTATTTTGACATTCATAACCGGAACCGCATTTTTTGTAGGCATTATATTTTATTTTGCAGGATATCCTCTTTCATCCATTGGAGAACATCAATTATACTTGTTCTTTGCCGTTTTAATAGGTGCAGTTCTTGCTTCAGTAGTTTACGGTCGTGGAAGCAATGACCGGGCCATAAGAGCAGCAAAATGTGTGGATGAATTGTTGGGAGTAAAAGTTAAAACCAATGATATGTGGAGGATTCTGCGTGGAGTGGAGCAGATGCCCACATTTGTAATAAATGATTATGTTTCCAAAGATATAAACGGAGTAGAAGCATATGAAGAGGGAATAAGAGAATATAAAAGTAAATTGACTGATGAAAACCTGCAAGATATAAGGAGAATCATAGACAAGCCAATTCCAGAGCTTCAGAATGTGTTGAATGAACTCTATTTGGAAACTGATCTGGAGCAGTTTAAAATATTGGCGGATCCCAGTGCAGAGCCGTTAATTACCATGAATCTGCAGGAACTTAAAAGAATTTTGTTTAATGAATAAATTCCTTCAGGGGATATTCATGACTCTATAAAATTATATGGAAAAATAAATATATAATGTACGGGTTAAATAGCTTAGAAATCATTAATATTATTATTTCTTTCCTATCAAGGGATTATTATTACAAAAAAGCACCGGATGTGAAAAAATTGAAGACCATAGAGGAAATAAACCAGAAAATTAAAGACGGGGACGCAGTAGTGGTTACTGCGGTTGAGATGACCCGTATTGTGCAGGAGAAGGGTGCAGAAGAAGCTGCAAAAGAAGTGGATGTTGTCACCACCGGTACATTTGGTGCTATGTGTTCCTCAGGTGCATTCTTCAACTTCGGACACTCCGATCCACCCATCAAAATTAGCCGCACCTACCTGAATGGTGTGGAGGCCTATTCTGGTCTGGCTGCTGTTGATGCCTATTTAGGGGCCACTCAACCCCACCGTAATCCGGATATAGGCTTAGATTATGGTGGTGCCCATCTTCTGGAAGATCTCATCAGGGGAAAAGAGGTTGAACTGGTGGCAGAAGCCTACGGAACAGACTGTTATCCCCGTACAGATGTTCATACCTTCCTCAGCCTGGAAAATATTAACCAGGCAGTTATGGTTAACCCCCGGAACTGTTATCAGAACTACGCTGCAGCCACCAACTCCACTGAAGAAACTATATACACTTACATGGGCACTCTCTTACCTCAAATGGGTAATGTGAGTTACTCCAGTGCAGGGGAGCTCAGCCCACTTTTAAATGACCCTTACTTCCAGACTATTGGTATGGGTACCCGGATATTCCTGTGTGGAAGTCAGGGTTATATTTTAGGAGAGGGAACCCAGCACGCCACTGATGGTGAGCGCAGGAATGGTGTTCCTGTAGATTCAGCCGGGACACTGATGCTTAAAGGTGACATGAAACAGATGGACGCAGAGTACATCCGAGGAGCTACCATGCCCAAGTACGGTCCCACATTATATGTGGGTGCTGGTATTCCCATTCCAGTTTTAAATGAGGATATCGCCCGCCGTACTGGTGTCAGCGACCAGGATATATCCTGCAATATTTATGACTATGGTGTTCCCCGCCGGAGCCGCCCGGCGGTGACCGAAACCAATTACCAGGAACTTCGAACCGGTAAAATTGAAATTAATGGAAATGAGGTACAAACCTCCCCACTTTCATCCTTTAAAAAGGCACTGGAAGTGGCTGAAGAGCTTAAAAAATGGATTGATAATGGTGAATTCTTCCTGACTCATCCCGTGAATAATCTCCCATCCTCAGGATGCACAGTCAAGCCCCTTGATATTAAACGACCATCCATCATGGTACGGGACCTTAAGATCAAACCTGTAATCACTGCCCGTGCTGAAGAGGCTATTTCTGGCGTTGCCCGGAAAATGGTGGATAACAATGTTAACCATCTGCCAGTGGTGGACCATGCAGACCGGCTCATGGGTATTGTGACTAGTTGGGATATTGCTCATGCAGTGGCCAAGGACAGCAGGAAACTCACTGAGGTAATGACCAAGAAAGTGGTTGTGGCCATGGAGGATGAACCAGTGGAACTCATTGCCCGGCGTATTGATAAACACGAAATATCCGGTGTGCCCATAGTTGACCGGGAAAACCGGGTTAAGGGAATGATCACTGCCGAAGACATCTCCAGACTAATTTGCTCCCAGAACAACAAGGAAGGTGGTTCCCAATGAAAGCCTGGCTTAAATTCTCCCCTAGTATTGTAAATAAAACTGTGATCTCCGACCTGATAAAAAACTTCGATGTGACCTTCAACATCCTAAAGGCAGATATCACCCCCAAGGGTGGTAAAATGCTCATTGAAATCAGTGGCAGTGAAGCAGAAGAAGGAATAAAGTACATGGAGAAAGAGGGCATCCAGCTTAATCCCATCAAGAAAGTGGTTAAAAAGGATGAAGAAAAATGCATAGATTGTGGTGAATGCATCAGCCTGTGTCCAGTGGATGCCATTAAAATGGAGGAAGACTGGACTGTGGAACTGGATAACCAGAAATGTATTGGCTGCGGATTCTGCACCACTTCCTGCCCTACCAAGGCCATTAAGATCGCTGATTAAATGGGGAAAACTTATCCCTCATTTTTATTCTTGATTCTGGTCTGAATTCTCATTTATTCATTATAATATTCATTATAATAAAAAAGAATTAATTCATTTGGTTAATAATTAATTCATTTGGTTAAAGATTGAGAAGCCTATGACTCAAAAAACTGAAGAAAAAATATTAAATGCAGCCCTGAAAATATTCGCTAAACGAGGGTATAGTGCCGCTACCACTAAAAGTATTGCCCAGGAGTCAGGTTTAAGTGAATTTACCCTATTTAGGAAATTCAAAACTAAAGAAAACCTTTTTAACATGGTTTTGAACCAGAGTCTGGAACGAATGCAGGGAGATCTTGATTCCCTGCTTAGGGATAATGCACCTAAAACCCAGGCAGAGTTTTTAGAGTCATTTATTAGAGATATGGCCCGTTTTTACCAGAACCATATTGAATCATTTAGTATTTTTCTCAATGAAGACTCATCAATACTTGAACCTACCATGACTATGTATATAAATAACTTAACCACTTATATTGACCAACACGTTAAAAGTGATAAAATAGACCCCCAGACACTGGTTCTGACCACAACTGCATTCATATATATATTAACAACGGAAAAATACCATGGCAGGAGTTTCGTTAACTATGATGAGGCCCTGGAGAATTTTATTAAAAGCATGAACCACATTATAAAATCTTAATTAAATGACCTCTAATTTTGTAACTGAAATATTATTTCAACTCTTTTCTTATAATAAATTGTAAAATTCGGATCAAACTTCAAAACCCATTTATTTAAAGTTCTTTCTATTTTTGATAGGTGAATATTCGTTTCTCTTATTCCATTATATTGATATCATACAGTAACATTGTTTTTCAAAACCATAAAAATATATGTGAGTACTTAGATAGAATGTGTGAGTAATTAAGACATAACTAGGTTACCACTGTTCTGGTAATCAGAATGATATGTAAAAATTGTAAAAGGAGGTGAAAAAGTGAAAAAACAAGTATTACTACTATTACTAACCTTTATTTTCACTCTGACAATATGTGGAGTGGTGTCAGCAGGAAACACATCAGACCTCCAAAATCTACAAAATTCAGGTAATAATGAGGAGAATGGCAATTCAGACCCAACTTCAAAAACGGTAACCTCCCCCCAAGACCAGCAGAATAATATCCCCATTCCAGATCCACGTAACACACGAACCGGCATCAGCTACACCACCATCCAGGCAGCCCTAAATGAGGCTGAAGCCGGAGATGAAATAACTGTAGAAGCAGGAACTTATCCTGAAAACGTGTATATTACCAAAGAAAATATCACATTAACTGCCCAAGGTACAGTTATTATCCAAGCAGCCGATCCAAACAAAAACACCGTTAATATAAATGCAAATGGTGCGAAAATAAATGGGTTTACCATCACTGGAGCCACCGGACATTACCATGATGCCATACAAAATCTTGAGATTGGTTATTCAGGGATACGTATTACTAGTGCTAACAACTGCACCATAATCAACAACAAATTAATCGGAAATGCCATAGGTATAGCTCTTTCAGGGGCATTTTATAACTTACTGGATAAAAACAACATCGCTGAAAACCCATTATGCGGAATTATGATAGATGATTCATCGCACTATAATAAGATCTATAACAACACCATAGACAATAATGGCCAGGGATATCCCGGTATAGGTATATTTGAAGGAGTTTTGATTAGACAGTCTTATTACAATCAATTAATTGATAACAACGTGACAAAAAGCGGCGATAACGGAATAACAATTAATAATGCGCATGAAAACATAATTGCTAACAACACAGTAATAGGCAACGGGATTGGTTCTACAATATTCATGAGGGGGGGAATAAAATTGTATGATTCCAGCAAAAACAATATCAGTGGAAATATAGTCCAAAATAATTGGGATTATGGAATCAGCGTAGACGATGGTTCATGGGAAAATGTAATATCAGGAAACACTGTCTCAGACAACAACGACTATGGAATTGAGATTGATGGTGGCGTCTCAAGCTGGTGGCTTTCAAACAACAACCAGGTACTAAATAACAAAATCACCAATCACACACGAGGAATCTATACCTTTAAGGCTGTCAATACCCTCATAACCAACAATGAGGTAACAGGTGGTACACCTTGGGGAATCTATATCAGTCAATCTAATGGAGATAAACTCACCGGTAATACAGTGAAAAACTGTGAAATAGGAATGGAAATCCTTAATTCGTTAAATATACAGTTAAGAAACAACATCTTGGAAAACAATGAGTACAATTTTGGTGTAAACGCCGGAGGAGCATTTGGTCTTCCAAATTACCAAACACTGGACATTGATAAGAGTAACACCGTCAATGGAAAACCCATATATTACATTGTAGGGCAAAACGGGGGGATTTTTGACAATACCATGACCATCGGTTACCTGGCACTTATTTCATGTGAAAATGTTCAGGTTAATTCCCTTCAAATATCCAATAACCTGCAGGGCATACTTTTAGCCGGTACCAACAACATCAGCGTTCAAAACTGCAAATTACAAGACAATGAGGGTGGTATCAATCTTAGAAACAACGCTACCGGAAACACCGTATCAGGGAATGTACTAACCAATAGCGGCATTTCCTTAGAATCATCTTCAAACAACCAGATTCTCAACAATATCATAACCCAAACCATTATCGGAATTAGTATTACTGCATCAGATAACCAGATAATAGGAAACAAAATATCCAACACCGATATGGGCATCTCCCTATTCCTTAACGCACATAACAACTTGTTAAACGAGAACGAACTGACGGGTAATATCATTGGGATCCAATTACTCGGCTGGAAAAACATTGGTCATCCTACTCAAAACAGTATTATCGGGAATATAATCACCGGAAACCAGGTAGGTATCAACACCACTAACAGTAGCAATGAAGCCCATTTCAACTCCATAAGCGGTAACTCAAACTTCGGAATAGTAAATACCGACTTTAATAGTTTCAATGCCACCAACAATTACTGGGGCTCTCTTGATGACCCTAATACACTGGTCAACGGCCTAGTTGAAACCAACCCATACATAGTACTCCATATAAATGCATCGCCCACATTAATCCCTCTGAATGGTCAATCAACTGTTACTGCTGATCTCAGGTACGATTCAAATGGTAATTACCATGACCCCACATTAGAGCATATTCCTGATGGGACACTGGTTGAATTCAGCACTGATCTGGGAAGCCTTGAAAACCATGGGACTAAATCCATTCAGAAGCCAACAGTTAATGCAATAACCACAACCACTCTATTTGCAGAAGGAGAAGCAGGAGAAGCCAATGTAACTGGTAAAATAGGAACAGATACTAAACAAACTAATGTAAACATTCAACCTTCAGCTGACATTTATGTGAATGTGAAGGTGGACAAAAGCAACCCCACAATAGGTGACACAGTGCAGATCACATTCAAAGTTGGAAACAACCATGATAAAATTGCTGAAAATACTGTTCTAACCCTTGCGATACCTGGTGGCTTGCAGTTTCAAAGTGCATCATCCCCTGATGGCTATAACAACTTCAGTTACGACAATAGCACACGGACCATTACCTGGAACCTGGGAGACCTGTCTCAAATAGATCCAACCCTGGTTGTTTTAATAACGGTTCTAGACCCAGGTACGTATTCCATAAAACCCAGTATTACCACCATAACCTTTGATCCCAACCTGGAAGTCATGACTGGCTCAGCCGTCATTTACGCACAATCAGGACTTACTTCAGATTCAGATCCTGAAACTTCAACAACAGTAAACGCGGCCATTAAAACAGTTCCCATGCAAACCACTGGTCTGCCAATGGGAGTGGCCATCCTGGCCGTTTTAATGATGGTAACTGGTTTATTCAACACCAAAAGGGAAAAATAAAAACCAATTCACCCCTATTATTTTTTTTTAGGGAATTTAATTCAATTTTTTAATATATTATTTTTAAAAACCAAAGTAAGAAATAAGTTTTTCTTTTCAAAACGTTTAAGGAGAAGGAAAAACTTAAAAAAAGATGTATGTGATTATAAGGGTTTATCATGGTTTATTGTCACAGGTGCGGTTCCGAAATTCCGGAACATGGAAATTTCTGCCCTGAATGTGGAACTTTGGCGGAGGATACTCTCTTCCCTGAGAAGGATAATAATAAAGTTAATCTTCTGGAATTCAGTGATTGTGCTGCATGCGTTGAAAAATTTAATTTAAGCCCAGCAGAATTTGTAACATTAATATACAGACCTAAATATCTGGACAATTTTTTTAAATCACCGTACCGTGTCACTTTATTCTATTTTATCTTAAAAGGTATTTTAGAACTGGAAATCAGATCTTCTCGTTTGATTCTATTGAATATGGATCATGTCACTGTAAAAAAAGGCCCTCACTTTGAAAAATCCCTTTCCACACCATTTAAACCATATGAATCCATTATGTTAGATACATTCAGATCCAAGGATTCCTTTATTCTTGACACCTATGAAAAAGGACCATTGAGCTATAAATTCGAAAGTGAGACATTTAAAAATGTTTTCATTGAAGAACTGCTTAATCGTGATTATTTCAAGTTTGAAAAAAGAAGTATCATAGGTTTTGGTACGAAAGAATACGTTTTAACTGACTATGGCGATAGCGTTCGTGATACGATCTTAAGTGAATTATACGATTTACCAGACAATCTTTCAGAACTTGGTACTCCCTCTGATTATCTTTACATTCTATCCTTTTTTGGATTAAATGAAGCAATAATTCAGGAGGAGAAACCAAAAATTGAGATTTTCCATCGAAAATTATTGGCAATAGAAAAAGCATATGAAGGAAGAAGAGGTGGACACGTAATTTAAACCGTGCTCAAACACCAATTTATAAAAAAACATCAACAATAAATTTACGTTTATTTTTGAGAATTAAAGATTACTCAGAACCTGAAAACCTTGAAATCACATTATAGAGTAGACTCTTGTCATGATAAACCGCCTTCTGGGGGCACATTTCCATACAGCACAGGCAGTTTATACAATCATCGTAGTCGAATTCCGGGATATATAATTTTTGACCCTCTGACAGTTGTCCTGGTTTTCTCAGTGCATGTGTGGGGCAGCTTTCCTGGCATCTTTTGCACTGGTTACATTTTTCCGGGTTAATGGCTGGTCGGGTCCACCAGAACTTCATCAAACCCCGTGCCAGGGGACCGGGGATGATTTCCAGTGTGGAGGACAGTTTTGGGGGCCATTTGAAATTATCAACAACAGGGGCCTCGCCTATGACATTTATCATTTTTATATCAGATTCTCCCAGCCCCTGCTCATAGGCTATGCTGTTGGTGGGTACTTCCAGTGGGTTGCGTCCCAGTGTATGGGTGATGAAACTGTCCAGGGCCACGCCATCTGTTCCTGCCAGGATCATACCCAGTTTTCGGGGGTCGCCTGCTGAGGGGCCGGATCCTTCCATTCCCACCACACCATCCACAATGTGCAGGCAGGGCTGGTTCACTGCAAAGATATCCACAACTCTCGCAGCGAATTCGGAGGGTTTAGGGGCCTGTTTATGGTACTCTACCTTGGTAAAACCTGGAACCGTTCCATAAAGGTTTTTAATGGCACAGGTGAAAACGGTGAGGCCGTGAGTTTTGATCTTGGGAAGGTTGATCAAAAGATCGGCATCCAGAACTGGTTTGGCTATGTGGTAATCACGACCATTTCTGGTTTTATGGTAACTTCCTGCAGTTTCAAAATTGACCAGTTCCACATCCAGCCTTTTACAAACTTCTGTAAGACCTGTAACTTTCCAGTATCTCTCAATGTCCCTATCAAAAGCTCCGGGACTGTCTCCTACCTGTGGCATTCCACCAGCATCCCGTACCAGGTTGATTACTGCTTCCACCAGGACAGGGTGGGTGGTGATGTACTCTTCTGGAGGTTTAGCCTGGAGCAGGTTCGGTTTAAGGAGTACGGTATCTCCAGGATTAATGTAGGAATCAAGACCGCCAAGGGAATCCATACATGTTTTGGTGGCCTTTTGGACTTCATGTAAAGAATAAGACTGGCATTGCGCCACGGACACTTGTGATTTTCCTGCCATAGACACTCCCACTGTGTTTTTGATAAGAATAGGAAGTATTTTGTGGATTAAATATATAACTAACTCAATTACTCTTCTAAATGTTTTAAAAGCTTTCTCCTGGCCTCTCCAATGGTTAAAGGATATGGTTTGTCAAAGGGAAGGTCATCCTTTTTTTGAAGTATTTCCATGAGGTGTGCGATTCGGGGCAGGCGGAGATTGGCGTTTCGGATGGTTTCAACATCACCAAAGACAATTTGGGGGGTTCCTTCCTTAATTATATGTCCTTCACTGATTATGTAAACCTGAGATGCGTAAAGAGGAACCAGATCAACGTCATGGGTGGATATGACAATGGTCATACCTTCCTGATGGAGATGGTGTAATATGTGCAGGATCTGGGAGGCTCCCTTGGGATCCAGACCACTGGTGGGTTCATCCAGGACCATGATCTCCGGACTCATAGCCAGTATCCCGGCTATGGCAACCCGTTTTTTCTGACCTCCGCTGAGGTGGTGTGGTGGTTTTTTCTCAAATCCTTCCATTCCCACCCGTTTAAGGGATTCGGCTACCCTTTTTTCCACCTCATCAGAGTGGAGTCCCATGTTTAGTGGTCCGAATGCCACGTCTTCTGCGACTGTTGGTGCAAATAGCTGGTCATCAGGGTTCTGGAACACGATGCCAACTTTCTGTCGAACCTGCCGGATGGACTTTTTATCATAGTTGAGGGGAGTGTTTTCCACCATGACCTGGCCTGAAGAGGGTCTGAGAATTCCGTTAAAATGTAAAAAGAGTGTAGATTTTCCAGCCCCGTTTGGGCCCAGGAGGGCTACGATTTCTCCTTTGGATGCACTGAAGTTCACATCTCTCAGGGCTGGAGTACCATCTGGATACTTGTAACTGACATTTTTAGTTTCTAGAACATTCATTGGATTCACTCAATACCTAATTACATATTAAAGATATAAAATTGTTCTTTTTAATTTGAAAAAAGGATTGATAATATTAAACTATTCTCAGGTTCCAGGTTAAATATACACAGATAAGCAGGATCAATTCAAAAGAAACAAACAAAGCCAGTTTACCGATTCCTATGCTTCGAATGCTTTCAGGTGCCTTCAATGTTCTCAGAGAGCCATCATAACATCGTGATTCCATGGCAAGATGTGCCTGCTCACCTTTTATCCAGGTTCTTATGAAGAGGTTGCTCCCCAGCATCCCCATTGATTTGAATGATTTCCGGTAGGATGAGTATCCTAAACGTGTCTCCTGAGCATGGTACATGTTAATGCCCTCATCTAAAAAGAGGAATATGTAACGATACATTAACATGGCTAGTTCCGTGACTATCTGGGGAATCCTGAAGCGTTCCAGTTCACTGAAAAGTTCGGTCATGGGGATGGTTAATGCTAAAAATGCCATGCAGGTGAAACCACCCATTACACGTGAAAAAAGAAGTAATCCCAGGTTGAAACCATCTTCGGTAACTGCCAGGTTGAACACTCCCAGATCCAGGATATGTGCACCTATTCCAAAAAAGAGGGACATGAAAATGAAGGTTATGAATCCAAAAATGAAGGGAATGGCTAAGAATTTTAGGTAGAACTTCCAGGGGATTTTAGCCTGGAAAATAATTAATGCAGACATGAAAAAAGTTATAAGTAAAGGTACTACAGGTGATGTGGATATCAAGCTCACCAACATGGTAGAGATTGCAAATATAACCTTAAAGAAGGTGTTCATGTCTCTAAGACCGTTGGAATGTGCGTAGTTATCCAGTGTGTTTTCAAACATTTTCCAGTATCACCTGTAACTTATTGTTGAAACCCAAAGTTTACTTTAGATATATTCAATTTTTCTTTAATATATCTTATATTTTACTTTATATATATTCTAGTTTACTTTAAAGATTTCAGTTTAGTTTTAAGACCACCTTTACTTTCTAATTTTCAGGGCCAGTATTCTCAGCCCCATCTGCAGTTTTAACTTCATTTTCAATTCTCTTGCGCTCCTTTGCCTGGCCCTGGAAGTATCCTAAAATGTAACCAATTATTATAGCCCCTATTGCCGCTTGTAAGGCGAATAGCAGGCTTTCAATTTCACCACTGGGTGGTTCCCATATGGCACTAAACCAGGGCGTGTATCCAGTTTCCTCAACAGCTGTGCCCGCTGCACCATCAGCTCCACCAAAATAACCCTCATCCTCACCCAAGCCACCGTACATGACCAGAGGCGCTACGGCAATAATGGCTACCATGGCAAGTAAGACTATGTAATATTTACTATCCATCTAAACCACCGCCTGCACTTTTTCCTTTATTTTAGGACCGATAACTTTCAAGTTCTCTAGGATGTCTGGCCTGAGTTTCATGATGTAATCAAATATCACTACAGTTAACAGTCCCTCAGCAATGGCCAGGGGTATCTGAGTGATGGCAAATATCCACATGAAATTAACAAATGCTGCACTAAAGGTAGGTACAGGGAAAGCCAATGATAACTGGGTGGCAGTGGTAACGTAGGTCATGAGATCAGCCAGAGACGCCGCCAGAAACACTCCAATAAGTGGGGACCAGCCCGCTTTCTTAACACCTTTATAAACCAACCAGGCCACCACAGGGCCAACAATTCCCATTGAGAATATGTTAGCACCTAGTGTGGTGAGACCCCCATGAGCCAGGAGAAGGGCCTGGAAAACCAGTACTATGGCTCCCAGTACACTGGCAACTGCTGGGCCAAAGAGCACTGCCCCCAAACCAGTACCGGTAGGGTGAGAACAACTACCTGTAACTGAAGGTAATTTTAACGATGATAAAACAAAAACAAATGCCCCTGAGACTGCAAGTAATGGTTTAGATTCTGGATGTTCATCAGTTATCTTCTTGATCTGTACTACTCCATAAGCCACCACTGGCAGGGATACTATGTACCATAACAGGCACCATTGCCAGGGCAAGAAACCTTCCATAATATGCATTTGAATCCTCCTATTCTTTTAAAACATTTTTTTAAGTTTAGTTGCTGATTCAAGTCTTTTCAACCGATAGGATTAGTACTGCCCGTTGAAATAACTAGCCTGAATATTAAATTCTACTTGTAATTCACTTTTAGAATAAGGTCTTTATAAACTTTTCACTTTTAGTTTAAAAAAAATCAGGAAAAATTGATTTTTTATTGTTGCATCTAGAAGTCCTTTTAAAGATTTAACTTCGGGGCCAAAAAGCATGCACAACCAAAAGTATGTGGACAAAAGCATGTGGACAATATTCTGCATTTTAAATAAAAAATACATTATTTGATGTTGGATTTCATATGATGCTTAAAAAATTAGGCTTAAAAAATAGAAATCAAAAAAGGCACCCTATCCGGAAAAATCTAATTAATAATGTATTTAAAATTTAAAAAAGGATTAATTGAAATTTAAAAAAAGATTCCAGGTAATATTGCTTATTAATAATCTTATTAAATTAAGGGGGGGGGGGGGGGCGTGTAGTGTTAAAATAAACACCACACAATAACTAAATTCCTCTTGATCACTTAAATGAATTTTCCCAAATTTGTCCCAATTTCAACCCTATTATTACATAATTTCAACGTATTCTCACAATCTACGCTCTATAAAAAACTAATATATTTAATAAATTGATAAAATTATGATAAAATTCGAATAAGGATAATATTAATACTCATAAAACTGAATGAATTATTCTAATAAACTGAAAATGAAATGATTAAATGAATTTAAGTAAATGAAAATTGTAAATACCCCTATTTTGTGAATACCCTATTTCAAAATCAGATACTAAAATAAAATAATTTATAAAATAATTTTTGAGAATAATAGGAAATTATTTTGAGAATAACAGGATTTTAATTTAAGTTAAAAAGAATGGATTAAAAACTAGTATAAAATTTAAGAAAAAATAATTCAAAAAGGAATAAAATTGGATTTTATTCCCTTTATCTGAATTTTAGAAGATTTATATGAATAAGTTACTTATTCAACTACTTCTGCGAAGCCGAAGTTCCTTCTGACGGAGTTAACTCTGATTTTAACTTCGTCACCGACTTTAGCTCCTGAAACGAAAACAACAAAACCTTCAATACGGGTAATGCCGTCACCATCTCTACCTAAATCTTCAATTTTAACATCGTATTCTTCCCCTTCGTTAATAGGGGCAGAATTTTCCCTTTCATCTCTTCCGTAATTACTTCCGAACATATATATTCACTCCAAATAATTTGCCTTAAATATGGCTTTTAAAAATGTGAATTCTTAAAAAACTTAATAAAATTGATTTTTATTTCGCTTCAAGAATTACGTCTAGTTTATTCTACTATTTCTGCAAAACCAAAATTTCTGCGAACAGAGTTAACTTTGATTTTAACTTCATCTCCGACTTTAGCTCCTGAAACGAAAACAACAAAACCTTCAATACGGGTAATGCCGTCACCATCTCTACCTAAATCTTCAATTTTAACATCGTATTCTTCCCCTTCAGTAATGGGGGAGGAATTTTCCCTTTCATCTCTTCCGTAACTATTTCCGAACATTTATTCACTTCCAAATTTGCCATTAAAAATGGCTGACTTTACTATGGATTTGAGTGCTTATAAAGGTATGTTAAATTCCGGGCCTATTTTGATTAATTGGTAAGGTTAAGTGAGATAATTGGGGTAGATTGAATATTAACATAGGGGATGAACTAACCAATAAATGCATCTTTCATTATTAAATAAACAGTTTCATAAATTGTGTTTATTTAACCCAAACGGGTTCAATATAATCCAAACAGTGTTCAATAGATACGGTGTTCATAGATCAATCTCAACATAACTCCCATACAAAATAATTTAAAGATCAAAAACATAACTACTCCCATGGAGGTTAAAAACAAGATAATCCTGGCCCTGGATGTTCCCAGCATGGGAAAAGCCATGGAATTGATGGATAATGTTTCCGATTACCTGGACACAATTAAGATTGGTTATCCCCTGGTGTTAGCTGAGGGATTGGAATCTGTGACTCGGGTTAAAGAAGAGTATGGTTGTAGGGTTATCTGTGATTTTAAGGTGGCAGACATACCGGCCACCAATGAGAAGATTGCTGATGTGACTTTCCAGGCTGGTGCCGATGCCATTATCGTGCATGGCTTTGTAGGACCTGACAGTGCAGCCAGCTGTCTTGACTCGGCCAACAAGCAGGGTAAGGAGATCTTTCTACTCACTGAAATGTCACATCCCGGAGCATCCCAGTTCCTGCAGCCAGTTTCCATGGACATAGCCCGTATGGGTGTGGAGATGGGTATCAGTAACTATGTTGGTCCTTCTACCCGTCTGGATCGTCTGGGAAAAATAAGGGAGATAATAGGTGAAGATTCATTCTTAATATCCCCTGGAGTGGGTGTGCAGGGTGGAGATCCTAAAGATACCCTTGAATTTGCGGATGCACTTATTGTGGGTCGGAGCATATATCTAGCTCATGACCCGGTAGATGCTCTTAATTCCATCATAGATTCTATTGAACTTTAAACCTGCCATTTCATATGCCAGGTCGAATAGTATGAAGTAGATGAATGTTACTGGCTGGAAAAGGTTCATTCCCAGAAGTTGGGAGTTCATTCCCATACTCTGAGGGTAGATCATCTGCAGACCACCTAAAATGGATAGTACTAGAACCGTTATTTTCATGGTGCAGCGATAGTTGAAGAATGTTTCTACGATTTTTACTCCTTTTAAACTTTCCCTATCGTTTCCCACTTCATCCAACCAGGCGGCAATGGTGCATATGACCAGGGCTATCAATCCAATTTCAGGTATGCCGAACACTGCCAGGATAGCCAGGAAAATGATTAATGTGACCAGGTGGCCCACTTTATCCACTTTACCTGAGAAGAGTGTTCCCAGGAGTATGGCCAGGAAGATTGTCGCAGCATCAGTAAAATTCACTGCCAGATATCCTATTCCCGCCACACAGATTATCCCACCCATGACACCCAGGAGGGTGTTGTTCTCCATGTCCAGTGCATCATCAGAGAATTTCATGAAAAATCCGGATAATGCGTATAAAATTGCCTCTAAAAGCATAAACTTTTAAAACTCCTTAAAATTAGTTTTCATTTTAATATTGTTCTTCGTTAATCCATCTTTTAAGTTGACTGTTATTATCTTTTGAATGTTTAGTATCTTGAATGTATTTTTATCTTTTGAATGTTTTATCCGGTTTACTATCCCTAATCATTTTTTTTATTTATTAATTCCAGAGCCCCGGCCACCATCATTGGGAAGATTATAGTGGCATCTCCAATCACGGTTACCAGTTTGGATTCACATTTGGCCTTAGCCCATGATTTGGCTTCTTCTAATGGTGCTCCGCTCAGACTTCCTGCTTCACTGCGGTCCAGGGTTACCTGTATCGCTGCGTCAACTCCACCGGTGAGTATGTTTGAGGCCAGAGCATAGTGTTTTGGCAGTCCTCCCCCCAGTATCACAGTGGCTACCTTCTTGGATCCGTAGACTATGTCTGATAGTTCGTGCATGTCTCCGGCTGCATCCAGGGTGAGCTGGTTTTCCTGGGTGAACATCCAGAGTTGCAATCCCAGCATGCTGTCAATAATGCCCGGTGCGTATATAGGGATGTTTTTCTCTGTTGCGGTGTGGATAATGGATTCCGGGTCCTGGATACACTTCCCTATCTCGGTTAGAAACTGGCGGATATTCATGTGATCCTCTTTTTGAGAGATTTCACCCAGGAGGGTGTTGATTTTTGATTCGAATACTTCGAAATCTTCTGATTTAGTGTATATGTCCCCAATGCGACCCATGCCCATCTGACAGAGTTGTTCATCAGTTTCATTATGATCCCGGTAGTGTGAACCTCCAAATGCCTCTAACAAGTCATGGGTGAGGTTGGCTCCACTGGTTATAAGCACATCCACATGGCCGTCAGCCAGGAGATCCCGGATGATTTTTCTAAGACCACCAGGGACCATTGGTCCGGCAACACTCAGGAAGAGGGTGGTTTCCTCATCCCCCATTAGTTCTGCCAGGAGTTTGGTGGCCCGGTATAGTCGGCCAGCCCCTAAAACTCCGCTTTTCCCCATTTCTTCCATTAACTGGAGGGTGGTCATTCCAGGGTCTATTTTCATGTGTTGAATCTTCAGTTTTTGCACTTCCTGTAATATTGGATAAAAGCCCATCTAAGTAGCGTATAAGTATATCTGAATAAAAGTTAGTTAAATGAAAACTGTAAATAAGGATGGTCTTATTTTTTAGTTTTATTCAATGGTTTATTTAAAATTAGTTTCTAACTTTAAAATTTGTGAAAAATTTAGGTCTGGAATCTGTGGAAAAAAATAATTATATGTATATATTAATCATGATTAATTCAAATTGAGGTTGAGATTAATGCTCTTAAAAGGATTTAATTTAAGAAATTAACCTAATTGATCAGAATAATCCATTAATAGCTATTTTAAGCCTGCTATTTTATCGAGAAGGTCTGTGCGGGTGACGATTCCTCGTGCGTTTCCTGCCTTGTCAACCACTATTAAGCGGCCGATCTGATTTTTATTCATGATTTCAATGGCATCAGCAATGACCACATCTTCGTTGACGGTTATGGCGTTTTTGGTCATTATATCCACCACTTTCATATCTTCCCGGGCCTCGGCCAGGGCGCGGCTGATGTCAGATAAGGTTACCATTCCCCTGATTTCCCCATCATCCATTACTGGTGCACCCTCAATGTTGTTAGTGGATAAAACCCGGGCTGCATCCCGTATGGTGGTTAATCCGTCCAGGGTTATTATGTTGGGTGTGGCTACTTCGATTACTTTTCTTTTGGGGATGCTGCGGATTCCAGTAGTGTCCAGGAGGAGTATGTTGTCCATATCATCTCTACCAACCACCACCCCATCCACTACTAGTTTGTTTACGGGTGTGGGGCCTACTCGTATTTTATCCCCTAAATCCAGGATTTTAATGTTTCCCACTGCTTTAATGGCTGCTTCACATTCTCCAGGATGAGGGATACTGGTGAACTCAATTTTAGCCACGGAAATATCCTTTACAAGTTCCCCACCTTTGTATATGGGCACCTGACTCTTTTTATCCGTGTCCTGGATGTTTAAAGTATGGTAAGCTTTAATAGTTGGTTTATATCCCCCCCTAGGTCCTGGTACTCCTTTGACCAGTCCCAAACTACGGAGGGATTGCATCTGATTACGGATAGTTCCAGGGTTACGCTTCATTAATTCAGCAATTTCCTCCCCTTTGACAGACATGCCTTCGGAATTGCGATATAAATTTATAAGACTCTGTAGTATTTCTTTCTGGACTGATGTGAGCATGGTTATCACCGTAATCTAATAGGATACTTAATGTGAGATAATCTGATATTAATTATAATAATTTACCATTATTTATAATTATCATTATTTGTCACTAGTGATTATATATAAATCTTTGGTATTACGCCTTATTTTTTAGTCTATCAAAAGGAAAATTAGTAGGATAAGTTAATACTCAAGGATTTTCCATCAGAATTTTGTTGAAGAAGTAATAAATTGTTAGGGAATGGATAAGTTATTGATTGTTTTTAGTTTCGGATAAGAGGGGTTTAATAGGAGTTTTGAGTTTGGGGGTTTTTTCAAGATATTGTTTATTTTCATTTCAGTGCTCTCAAATATCAAAATTCCGAGTAATAGAAAATATTAATATGTTAATGAATCATACATTTTTTGGGGAATTATATGAATGGTGATGAAGAAGGAAATTTAGAAACAATTAATGAAAGTAATTTATCTTTATTAATATGGAGATGCTAATTTGCCTAAAAAAAATATTCACATCGTCAAAGGGGAAAAAGGTTGGGATGTTAAAAGAGAAGGAGCAAAAAAAGCCTCAAAAAATTTTGATAAAAAGGCTGAAGCACAAAAATACGCAAATCAACAAGGTCAGAAAGATAAAGTTGAAGTAATCCCACACAATAAAAAAGGAAAATTCCAAAAAACAGGACGGAGTAGTTTCGGTAATGATCCCTGCCCTCCCAAGGATGAAAAATAGTTTATTTCATAATTAAAACTATTTAAACTCAAAGAGTATGATTTAATGAAACAAGCATTTGTTATTATGCAAATTGGCAATACAGAATTAGACAGTTTTTATGATGATATTTTAGTTCCTACATTGAAAACATGTGATTTGGAAGTAAAGCGTGTCGATAAGCACAATGAAGGCAATCTACTTAAAAGTGAAATTGTTAATTTTATAAAGTCTTCGGATATTATTTTAGCAGATCTGACAAATGAAAGACCTAATTGTTATTTGGAAGTTGGATACACAATGGGTCTAAATAAATTTAAAAATTTAATTTTAATTGCAAAAGAAGATCATTTGCCTGAAAGTCCTAATTTTCAAAAAGAAGGCCCCAAAATTCATTTTGATTTAATCGGTTATGACATTATTTTTTGGGATCCCAATGATCTCAATGAATTTAAAATTAAATTAGAAAAACAGATCAAAAAACGTTTAAAATTAGTTAATCAAAAGAAAGAAAATTCATTGAAAAAGAATGTTATTGAAGAATCTAAAGAGTATATTAAAGAAAATAAGGATGTTAACCTACACGAATTAGTTAAGAAACAACTAAAAACAATTGAAACCCAATGGTTTGAACTATATCCTAAAATAGATGAGGAATATATTGAAAAAAGAGATAATAATGTTCTTATTGATGGTTTAAATGTATTAGAAAATTACACTGATAAAATAACCTCAATTGGATTAACTTTAATCGAATACCCCTCTAATTATACAAATGAATTTCTAAAAATTCTTCAAAATATCCATAATTTGCCAGATATCTTATTCGAAGACCAGGGAGATTATAGTTGGCGACCTCCTGTAAGATATTTACCTCATGCTGCATTATTCAACATATATTGTTGCTTAGGAGCTTGTGCAATCAAAAACGAGAGATTTGAATTTTTAGGCAAACTCATAAAAATTGAAATGGTTAATGAAGATAATCCAAAACTTTCATCAAAAACACTGTGGCTAACTGAAAGTGTATTTTATCCATCAATGTTTTCACCAGATAATTTAGAAGGGATATTCAACTTTTTATATGAATCTTACAACTATAAAGAATTTTTAAATGAATTCTTCCGATCTAAAGAAGAATTTTTGAAATATTTATGCCAATTTAGTTTAATTTTAAGTTTGTACTGTTTCAAAATGAAATTAAAAAATCCAGAAGAAAATTATTGGATGAACCCTGTTTTCTCAAACTATTCTGGTTATGATTCAGGCAAAGTAATGACATTCTTATTACGGATTAAAAATGATAATTCATTCGCATCAGATTTCTCTGAAAATGCATTTGGAGAAAAAAGAGATATTTTCATTGAAAATTATCCTTTTAGATGCAAATTAATCAACGATGTAATTGAAAAGACCAGGACATCAATTTTTAGTATTGATCCATTACCCTGCGACATATTTAATTCTAAATAATCAAAAAAAATAACCCTTAACCTCACCCTTCAATTCTTTCAGCTCCTTTTTCATCTCCAAGACCCACTTAACATCAAGTTAATAAACTCATTGGAAAATTATGAGTTACAAGATGATTTTTACTTAAAGTTTTTACGTTTAAGCAATATTCTGTTTTATATTTGTTGCACCTGGTTCATAGAATCCATGAAACCAAAAAAGAAACCTACTAAAAAAATTGCAAGAAAAACTATAATCACTATAATTATTATGTATTTTAACGCCTTTTCCATAACTATACCTACCACTTGACAACATCATATTTTATTTGAATGTTATTATTAGTTAAAACTATTTTATATTTATCTTCCACTAGTTGATTAATATAATGAGTATGATTATTTTCAAAAGCTTGAACAATCTAAAAAGCCAAAAAAAATAACTCCCTCAAGCCTCACCCTTCAACTCTTTTAACTCCTTCTTCATCTCCTAAACTCGATTAAATAATAATTATCGTCTGAGATGCCTTAGTTATCTTCTCCATGATAATTTTTTACTTAATTTTTCCATTTTCTTGGCTTCTATAATGTTTTTTTCAATATTACCATCTTCTAAAATTACTGAACCTTGATATCCACATTGGTGGCATTTCCATGTGCCACTACCTTCATAGATTTGCTCATATTTAATTTTCTTAGAACCACAGCGCGGACAAAATGTTTTTTTAACCATATTATTAGTCCCCTATCAACTTCGAAAGCTCTTCTTTAGCTCCTATAGCTTTTTTAAAAATTGGATCTAACTCCAAAGCCTTATCAATATATTTTAAAGATTCTTCATTTTTATTCATGACCATCAATGTTTCTCCCTTATTAAGCCAGATACCTGGAATCCTCGGATTAATATCTAAAGCTCTATCAATGTATTCCATTGCTTCAGAGCAATCGCCCATTTTTCTGAGAGTTTCTCCTTTATTGGATAGTGCATAAGGATCTTTTGGATCTAATCGTAATGCTTCATTTAAAGATTCTAATGCATCTTCATAATCCCCTAATTTGCATAAAATGGCAGCTTCAAAATTCAAATAAGGAGAATAGTTTGGGTTAATTTCTAATAGTTCATCAATGTATTCTAATGAATCTTCATATTTCTCAAGTTCAAAAAGAACACAGGCTTTAGTATAAATTTGAATTGAATATGTGGATTTTTTTACCAGAAAATATTTAAATCCTAATTTTATTTCCATAGCTTTAGTCGAACATTCTAATGATTCCTCCAATTTATTTAATTTAATTAGCACTAACGCCTTACCAGACCATGCCAATGGATCTTTAGGATAATGCTCAACATATCCCTCAAAGTATTCGAAAGCCTCTTTATATCTAAGATTATTTAAAATTTCCATGCCTTTTTGGAATTTGGCTGTCTTTATATGGAGATTAAAAACAAAAATGACAATAAAAATTATTGAAAGCACACTAATTAATGCTAATACAAAAATGATATTACTACTTTCAGTCATTACCCTAAAAATGTAAATTAAGGTAAAAATTACCATTGAAAACAGTGTTAACACAATTAACACCAAAATATTAGTTGAGAACTGTTTATCACAGTACAAACCATAAGTAAAAAACATAATTCCAAATAAACAAAAAATGATCATAACAGGATCGTAGGTTAATACAAAAATAAAAGAAGAAATTAAAATTAAAAAAACACCCACCAAATAATATAATTTTAAATCTTCCATGTCCACTCAACCGCCTTATATCGATATTCACTAAAGTAATATAAAAACTTAATTTATAATGCCCCCAATCAAAAAAAAATAACCCTAAACTTCACCTTTCAGTTCTTTTAACTCTTTTTTCATCTCCGCAACTGTATCACACAGTCTGTTATTCTGTCTTTGTAATTCACGGATCTCATCTTGTGAATATTTTCCTGCCGTGGAGTCTTTGACTGATAGGTGTTCAATATACCTTAGGTAAACTTTTTTTAACTCTTCAGGGTCAGCTAGGAAGTATGCATCCCGCACCCTATCCTTAAGCTTTTGTCCCATCATATGCTCCCGGATTTCCTCGGCCATTCCTGCATTAATCAGTTGGGTGTTGAAAAACTTCCGCATCATGTAGCTGATAGTTTATAAAAACCATCTTCATCTGTCTCCCAGTTAAGGTAACGGTTCAATTCACGGTAGGAGTGCTGGATTGCCATGGTACTCAGGTGGTCTCCACCAGCCCTATACCTTGAAAATAATGGATCATCCGGCTGAATATCCTCTCTTTCAAACTCTAAATATTTTTCAATAGCTTCAACCGCTTCCTCACTAAAGAAAGTAGTGAATTTTATGTGTGTTCTCTTCCTTTCGAGGCTTAACTGGCATATCTTTCGGGGCTTGTCATTGTCATCATATACTTCTTTGATGCCATCCTTGGAGTCTGAAATTTTTAGATTGAGGAGATCTGACCCTGCCAGTCCAGAGGAGGCTTGTGCTAGGATTACTGTCTTCATTTTGAATGTTCTGCACACTTCTAAAATTGGATATTGTCCTGAAGTTTCATGTATTATTTTTGAGAAGAAATAATAAATTGTTAAAGTCTAAGTTGTCAGTTTGCTTTGGGGTTTGAAGTTATAAAGAATTATTTTACCAATGTCTTTTCCCTTCGAGAAAACCATCAATTCCTTGTCTTTTTATCTTTCGAAGGTTTTTTATATTGGCTTCCTTGTGAATGGGCTTTAAAAAGTCGAATTTCGAGCAGGTTTGAAATTCTTCACATTCCCAACATCCTTGGTATTCTCTCTTCTGGGCGCATTTAGCTATTTTACAAAATTTAGATCTGAAACCACCCTTACAGCCTTTACATCTTAACTTTACCATTGCCCCAAGACATTCATAGCATTCCTGATAGTTATCGAATTCCTTAAAAGGCATAACTTCAGCTGCTTCCTTAAATTTGTTCTTTCTTAATTCTTTCCTTAAATCCCTGGCTAAATCAGCAATGGAACCTGTGTAATTATAACAATCACCACAGTAAAGTCCACAATAAGCTACTAAATTTTCATCTTTCATATTGCTACCCCCTACAATAAATACGAAGATCTACCAGTATTAACCTACCACTGACTTGGTTACAAAACCAATAATTAAACCTCCAACAGCCCCTACAACCATTATGGGTGCATAAGCCCGGGTTATAATAGCAGATGGAAGACTTAAACCAATTCCTATAATTAACCCACTAATCAAAGGATCTAAACCAAAAGTAGCACTAGGAACTATTAAACCTATCATAAAACGATCCACAAAAGCACTTGAAATAGCTTCATACTTCCTGCGCTGTGACTCCACTTTCATAGGAATCATTATCAAACTGGAAAAAAGACCAAAAACCAAACCACAAATCAAACCAAGACTAACGACATCCATTTTTAAACACCTAATTATTATTAATCACTTATGATTATATAAAGATTTGAGGTTTTAAGTCCGTTATTTTTAGTCTATCAAAAGGAAAGTTATTACTTAGAGTAAAAACTAGTGAATTTTTATGTATTATTTTCGAGAAGAAGAAATAAATTGTTAGGGAAAGGACTAACTTGTATTTTGTATTTTTATTCTTAGAATAGTAATTAGAAGGAGTTTTGGGTTTTTAGATTAAATATTAAAGAAAAATACCCCAATCAACAATCCCACAATTACACCTAACACCAAAAGGAGGATAGCTAACAAATTCTTCATTTTTTGACTTACATTTTCCATTAGACTAATTTTAGAGAGCTCATAATCGTGTGTTAAGTCATATGCCCATAATAATACGGTTAATATAAATACTATTGCAAAAAAATAATTAAATAGCTTATTTCCAGAATATGACAGTGATGATAACTGAAAATAGGCTAATATTAAGGAGATCGCTAAAATTAATGCCCCTATTAATAAAAGAAGTTTATTATTATCAAATTTTTTAATTTCAAACATACTTAAAACAATACCAAATATGCAGAAGCCCCCGAAAATTAGGGAATTATTCATCAAAGCAACTAACATGAATATAGTGCATAAAATAATGTTAGTTTTGGGTGATCCTTGATTCATTTTAACCATTCACTTTCAATTATAATTATCTTTAAGCCTTTCTGCAGGTCAATATCTGATTAAGTAATATAAAAACTTAATTTAATAATTGTTCTCAATAATTCAAAAAAAATAACCCCTTAAACTTCTTCCTTCAGTTCTTTCAACTCTTTTTCATCTCTGAGACTATATCACATAACTTTTTATTCTGTCTTTGTAGTTCCCGGATCTCATCTAGTGAATATTTTCCAGCCGTAGAGTCTTTGACTGATAGGTGATCTATATACCTTAAGTAAACCTTTTTTAACTCTTCAGGGTCAGCTAGGAATTATGCCTCCCGGACCCTATCTTTTAACTTGTGCCCCATCATATGCTCACGGATTTCCTGTGGCATTCCGGCATTTATTAGCTGGGTATTGAAGAACTTCCGTAGCATGTGGCTGGTTGCTTTGTTGAAGCCATCCTTAGGGGTGGGCTAAGTTTTTGATTGTATTTTTATTCGGAGAATAAATGATTAGAATGAGTTTTGAGATTCGGGAATGGTTTAATTGATTTATCGTTTCTTAACATTTTTAATCTCTTTGGTCATTTTCGCAATTTCTTTCCATCTCTTTTTTCCTGCAAGTTGAGGGTTTTTTTTCCTTTCAACAGCACGCATTTCTCTCTGTAATTTCCTGAAACTTTCTAACCTTTTTTCTGAGAGGGATTTGTCACTTATGGCTCTTTTAACGGCACATCCCGGTTCACTCTCATGTAAGCAATCGGAAAATTTACACTGTATCTCAAGTTCGATAATATCACTGAAAAGATCCAGCATCCCTTCTCCAGCATCCCATAGCTGCAATTCCCTCATGCCCGGGTTGTCTATAATTAAACCACCTTTTTCCAACATGATCAATTCCCTTTCGGTGGTAACATGCCTTCCCCTGCTATCTTTTTCCCGTATTTCACCAATATTTTGTCTTTTGTAGCCTTCAATGGCATTGATGAGTGTAGATTTCCCCACACCGGATGATCCCAGTAATGCAACGGTTTTACCATCTTTAAGGTAAGGTGATAATTGTTCTATGCCCTTATTACGGGTTGCACTAATAGCAACCACATCTATCTCCGGTGCTATCTCCAGAACCTCATTTATTTTCTCATCAACATCCCTAGAAAGATCCGATTTACTTAGGATCACTACAGGCTCTGTTTTGCTTTCTTTGGCAATGGCCAGGTATCTCTCTATCCTTCTTAGGTTAAAGTCCCGGTTAAGTGAGGTAACGATAAAAATTGTATCAATATTGGAGACTATCACCTGTTCTTCCGTTACCTTTCCTGCTTCTTTGCGAGAAAACTTGCTTTTTCGAGGTAGAATGGCATGTATGGTAGCAGAACCAATATTCTCTTTAGATACAACTACCCAATCACCTACGGCGGGAAGATCTCCCTTTTGATGTAGGTTACCTACAATTCTAGCACGAACCTCTCCATCTTTAGTGTACACCTTATAACCATTTTTGAACACAGTTGAGACCCTCGCGGGTTCATATAATCCCACATACTCCCTAAAATGTTCCCCAAAAAAAGCATTCCATCCTAATTTCTTTAATAAATTATCCAATTAAACACTCTCCAATACCTACCTAACTCACAGGATAAATTTCTTAATTAAAATAACTTAAAATTAGATTGATGAAAGTAATATAAAAACTTAATTTATAATGTTCCCAATCAAAAAAAACCCCTTAAACACCTTTCAACTCTTTTAACTCCTTTTTCATCTCCACGACCCACTTAACATCAAGTTAATAAACTCATTGGAAAATTACGAGTTACACGATGATTTTTGATTAAAGTTATTACGTTTAAGCAATAACATCCGTTTTTTATACATTTGTGAGATAGTTGCCTTCGGGCATACTCCAATTTATCAAATAATAATGTTTTTCATTGATTTTGCAACTGACTTTTAGGCATCTATAACACCAAAGCAACAGAACCGGGGGTTATATTTCCAATTGGAATTTATTTTAAAACATTTAATTATCTTGAATATTAAAAACTAACGATTTAATACTGGTTATTAATTGATTATAAAATAATAAAATCTAATTTAACCATTAAAACGCCGTAGCCGGTTTCTAATCAAATAATAATATTGCTAATTTAATTAAATAAATAATTTATAATAAATTAAATTAGCTGTTTAAGTCACAAATTAATTTTCAACACTTAATCTGAATCTGGAAAACAATCCCATACCTATGACAAATATTATGGCAGTTAAGACTGCGCTCCAGGCCAGGTCATAAGTAATGGCACTCAATCCATTTCCATATATCAAAACTGATTTTAATGCATTTAAAATATGAGTCCAGGGAAGTATATCATATATCTGGAATGATCGACCCATGATTTCACCTATGACTACCTGGGGAAGCTGGAAAAATGCTCCAACCACGAAGCTGGTGGGTACCACAACCATTATCCCTAAATTAAATGCTTGAGTGTCATTTTTTGCAAAAGAGGCGATAATCATTCCTAATGCAATAGAACCGATTCCTCCAATGACTCCGATAAACATGGCCAACACAATGGAGTTTAAACCTCCTTGCCAGTTGAAACCCATAATCAGAGCAACGGTAAGTAAAATTAAAACCTGAATAGCTGCCACTATTGACCAGGGGATAAGTGCTCCAAATAACATGTCAAATGAACGCATTTTAGATATTCTTAAACGAGCTAAAGTACCTTTTTCCACTTCCCTGGTCAAACTGGCTGCCACTGTAGTGGCTAGAAGTAAGATAGCAAATAGCATCATTCCAGGAGCCAGGAAGTCAAACTGGGAAAAAGATTCCGTCCCGGAGACTGATCCTACATCTCCTTCAAACAATTTTAGAGGTTCAGCCGAAGATCCTGATGTCTGGCTTTGAATATTGGCCACCAGATTATCATGATACTCCCCTATTATTTTTATTAATACTACTTGAGAAACTCCAAAACCCATACTGGATGAATCTCCGCTAATAATTAGTTTAAGGGTGTCGTTATTATTAGATGATGTTGTTCCGGTTGTCTGCGCAGCAATTGAATCCTCCATTTCATCCACAATAGTTTGTGAAAAATTTTTGGGAATTACAATCATTGCATCAGCTTCTTTAAGCTGTATAAGCTTATTTGCAGAAGATTCTGAAGTATTTATAACATTAAATAACTTAACATCACTATCTTCATATTCAGAATCACGGAAAATTTCTGTCAGATTATCCCCAAAATTAACCTCTTCATTGGTTAAAGGCATCTTTGCACCTTCATCAAGGTTAACAACTGCCAGATTATAAGTTTCATTAGTCTGACCCATATTCCCATAGACGATTCCGAAAATAATCATGAAGAACATTGGAAATAGTAGTATCATGAAAAGACCTCTGCGGTCTCTTATAAGTTCTTTAAAATCTTTAATAGCTACACTAATGAATTTCATTTTATTCCCTCAAACTGGTTCCAGTTAATTCAATGAAAACATCCTCCAATGTATTGGGATGCAGTGATAAATCAGCAATCTCAGTATTCATGTCCTGAACTTTATTCATTATCTCTGGAAGTTTTCCAACTGCATTTAAAGTCCTTATATTTATTTTACCATCAACTTCAGTAACTGAATCAATAGTTTCCATGGTTTTAAGTTTATAAATCACTTCCTGATTCATTTTAGGATCAGCCAAGTGGATTTCCACTATGTCTCCATCACCAAACTCGTTTTTAAGATTTTTAGGAGTATCCAGTCGTAACAGTTTCCCATGATCAATAATGGCAATGCGATCTGAAAGCCCGTCTGCTTCATCCATTAAATGTGTGGTTAAAATAACTGTTTTTCCTTCGTTATCCCTCAATGAGCGGATGAAATTCCATAGAACCCTTCTTGATTGAGGATCAAGTCCTTCTGAAGGTTCATCCAGAACCACTATCTCTGGAGAGTGTATTAATGCCATAGCCAGATTTAACCTGCGTTTCATACCTCCCGATAAGTTAGAAACGAGGGTGTTTGCTTTATCCATTAGTATGAGGTCTTCTAATAGGCTTTCTACCCTAGTTTTCAATACGTCCTCTGGAACTTCGTACATTTCCCCCATGAACTTCAAACTCTCTTTACATGTAAGGCTTTCCCATAAAACTATATCCTGAGGACATATTCCAATTTTAAGTCTATCTGCATGGGCAATGTCTTTGCCATCAACCAGTATTTGACCACCAGTTGGGCGAAGTAAACCTACCATCATCTTGATGGAAGTGGTTTTTCCAGCTCCATTAGGACCTAAAAATCCAAATACTTCACCTTTTTTTATTTTCAAATTTAGATTATCTACTGCTACAAAATCTCCAAAAGATTTAAAGAGATTGTTCGCCTCGATTATAAACTCATCCACCATAATATCTTCCCATTATTCTTTTTTAAATCAAGAATTTAATTATATAAAAATAACAAAATGTCAATTTAACTCCATTAACTTCTCTAAAAACTCTATAGAATTTTTAATCTCATTTATCCCCTGTTC
This sequence comes from Methanobacterium sp., assembly GCF_016217785.1. Taxonomy (NCBI): domain Archaea; kingdom Methanobacteriati; phylum Methanobacteriota; class Methanobacteria; order Methanobacteriales; family Methanobacteriaceae; genus Methanobacterium; species Methanobacterium sp. The sequence continues at coordinate 405,497 of NZ_JACRGA010000005.1, read as the reverse complement.
TAAAACCGTCAAGGCAATAGGAGACAGATTTTCACCATATTTCTGTTTTTTCTCCAGTGTATCCTGTAGTTCCTGTTTTTTTGATTCATACAATGGTTTAATTACATCCAGACGTTTCTCTTTAGATATGTAATCAAAAAAAACAGCCTTTACCATAAATTCAAAATTATCAATATCTGGCTCGATAGGCTGAGCTACTATCTCCAGTAAGTGTTTTCTACCTTTTTGAGTGATGTGATAAACTTTTTTGTTAATGCCTTTTCCAGGCATTTCTTTTCCTTCAATTAATCCCTTTTTCTCCATTTTTGCCAGTGCAGGGTATAAAACGTTGTTATTAATTTTGAAGTAAGGATTTACAGTTTCTCTGATATTTTTCTTCAATTGGTATCCATGGCTGGGTACAAGAAAAATCATGCCCAGTATTATTAAATCGTTGTTTACCATTTTATCGACTTCATACCCTCAACTTATTAATTATATAATGGTTTGTTAGGTTAATTTTAACATAGGTTAAAACTAACATAAGTTATTTTTAACATATAAATCTATGGAACTTATTATACATAACGCAATAATTGCACTTTTTTTCATCTCTAACCATATCACATAGCTTATTCTTCTGTCTTTTTAATTCCCTGAATTCATCATGGGAATACATTATTCCAGAGTTTTTAACGTAATGTGTTCAATTACAAAATTAATTAGTAATTTGTGTCCATGATCTTAAAAAAATAGTTTAATTAATCTCCATAACATTAATATAAGGGAGAAATTGTTTTGGAAAATAATAATAATCCTTCTGAAATAGGTTGGACCGCCATTATAATTGTTTCATTATCTTCATTCATCATTGCACTTGATTCTACTTTTATGAACGTGGCTATAGGCAATCTGGTGGTGGATCTCAACACTACCCTATCCACCGTACAGATAATTATCAGTGTTTATGCTTTGACAATGGCTTCTTTAATGCTCTTAGGAGGTAAGATGCAAGATTTGGTGGGTAGAAAAAATGCATACGTTGCTGGTGCCGTTATTTTTGGATTTGGAACAGCCATAGCTGCTTTGAGTGTTAATTCAACTATGTTATTAATAGGATGGTCTGTTTTGGAAGGTGTTGGTGCGGCCCTGATGACACCGGCCACTGCTTCAATCATCGTTGGAATGTATAGTGGAAAAAACCGTGAATTTGCCCTGGGAATACGAACATCCATAGCTACTGCTGGTGCAGGAGTTGGACCGCTCATAGGAGGGTTTTTAGCCACTTTTTTCAGCTGGAGATGGGCATTTGGACTTGAACTGGGTATTATAATAATTATACTGGCATTGTCACGAAAACTGGAATACTTCCCACCATCAATGAAATTTTCAGAGTTAGACAAATTAGGAGTTCTTTTATCTTCAATAGGACTCTTATTATTCGTGCTTGGAATTTTAAGCATTAACCTCACTGAAAACTTTAACACACCTGCATTTATAATGGGAATAGGAATATTACTACTAATATTATTCTATTTCAGAGAGAAAAACGTCATAAGTAGAAATGGAAGACCGCTTACTGATATCAGGTTGTTTAAAAAGAGAAACTTTGCTCTGGGAACGCTTTCCAGGATGGTGCTAAATTTGGCCCTTGCAGGGGCTGTTTTCATATTACCAGTTTTTTTCAGCAGGAAACTGGTGCTGACGCATTTACAACCGGCCTTGTTATCTTACCATTAACTATTGGGGTTTTGTTCTTTTCATTGGCATCGTCCAAATTATCAAATCGAATTGCACATCACCGTCTCATTTCTATTGGATTTTTAATAGCATTGTTATCCAGTTACTATCTCAGTTACCAGTTCGACCTAAATACCCAAGTATTTGATATTATTCCGGGAACCCTATTTCTGGGGATGGGATTGGGCTTAGCACTTCCATTAACCGCTAACATAATATTATCAGATGCAAGTTCAGATAAGCAATCTGATGCCACAGGCATTATGTCCACAAGTGCAAATCTGGGATCATCTATGGGAACTGCAGTTATAGGGATTATACTCATACTTGGAACAATCAACGGATTATATGCAGCATATGATCAGATTTATCCCAACCAGTTTACTAAAGGTCAGATCAATGAAAAATTGGCAGTATATGAAGAGAAAAACAATACAACGTATGACGTCTTAAAAGGGAATGAAAACACTGATTTGTACACAATTATTAACAAAACAGTTAGGAATGCAATGAAAACTGCATTTGAATTTATATCAATCATATTCTTAATAAGCTTCATAATTTCACTATTTATAAAGCCATTGAAGCTTAAGTAGCCTACTATTTTTATATCCAAACATTAAGTACATGAATAATCCTTAAACACAATTTGAATCAATTAAACTTTAATTAATTGTAATATCAACGATATTTCATAATTTAAAAAAAAAATCACCAAAAAAAGCATTTTATCATACATTTTAGCCATGTTAATAAATCCATTAATATAAATAATTCATTATTATATGAATTAAAAAAAGAAAATCCTGTAATCAAAATCTACTAAAATAAACTATATTTATAAAGGAGGTTTCTTCCTTGGACTCTAAAAAAATTGTGAAAACATTAAATGTGAAAACAGACATTTCTTTCTCTGAAAAAAAAGAAGATCCATCGGTCATTGACCCAGAAGGCCGCATAAATATACTATTCAGTGAAGATTTAGATATGAGTACTGTTCCAGAGGGAATAAAACTTTACAAAATTAAACCTGATGGAAAAGAGCAAGATGTGGATGTTAAAATAAATGTTGATAATAGTTCACCATCTGTTCTTTATATAAATAAATCTAAGGCAATTTCTGAAGGTGAAGAGTATAAACTTTCTGTAACCCGCAAAGTAAAATCCATAAATGGAACATGCCTAAAAGAAGAATTTACGAGTTTTTTCGCTGTTGATTATTCATTTAATCTGGAATTGGAGGGTATTTCAGAATTAAAGAATGAAAGAAACTTGATAATCTGTATAAGTGACCTCCATTTAGGTGCAAACGACAGCTATGCAGAACTTACCCAGAACCGGGATGCATTGGTTAATTTTCTGGAACATGTTAAAAATTCCCCAAATGTAAAGGAACTGGTTATAGCAGGTGATCTGATTGATGAATGGTTCATCCCAATGCATTTAGACACATTCAACGGAGAAACACAGTTGGAATTTGCAAAAGCCGTAGCATCTAACAATAAACCAGTAATGGATGCTTTTAATAATATAATAGAAGATGGCAAAGTAAAAGTGACTTATGTACCTGGAAATCATGATTTATTGATAAATTCAGATGATATTCAAAGTATTCTGCCCGGAATATCTGAAGCTCGTGACGTGAGAGGTTTGGGTGCATATATTCCGTCTGATTTTCCGGAACTAATCATTGAACACGGACATAGATACAATTTTTATTGTGCCCCGGATTATTCCAACCAGTCTTTAACCCAAACCGATACTATACTACCCCCGGGATATTTCTTTACCAGAATGGCAACCAGTTCAGTTATTCAAGGTCGCCCTAAACTAGATGTTACATTCCCTCCTGTTTGTAAAAATGAACTGGGAGAGATTCAATTCCTTTACTATCTTTACTGGAATGTTTGGAAAGGCCTTATCACAGATTTCCCTGTAAACGAAGGATTGGAAGCAAAAGTCATAAACACGTGTATAGATGGATTTACTGAAGTTTATGCCATAAATGATGTTCTACCCTATCAAAACTCAGAAGACGATTACATTGATGTTAACCTGTATAACGGGATTGTTGAAACCTGGGATGAAAGGCAAAATAAAAATTTAGTTCCTGTTAAAATTCCTACCAACGAAGCAGTCCTGAAAGGAGCATTTGCAAGTCATCTGGATGATCAATCACATGTACAATTTTTTAACAATCCTGATTCAGATAAAAAAATTGTTATATTTGGACATTCTCATGAGGCACGAGTTATAACGTCTTTCAATGAAAAACAAGAAAAACAGGTCTATGTAAATTCTGGCACATGGATAGATAATAATAAATGCACCATGACATTTGTAGCCATTATACCCCCAAAAAGCGAAGACTTAAGCTTAACTTATGTAAATCTTTATCAATACACACCAAGTGGTAATATCAAAAAATTAAAGTCAGAAGCACTCCAGATCTAAATAATTTAAACATATGGAACTATTAGAAAAATAACCTCTCTAAGCTCACCCTTCAACTCTTTTAACCCCATATCCAAGACAATATCACACAACCGGATGTCTTTAATCCGCCTGATCTCATCAAGGGGAAAATTACAGGGGAACTTTTCACATTTAAATAGGCAATAATAACGTAATGAATAATAGGGGAGATTACTATGGACTTAACTATTTTATGGCTGGTGCCTGTAGCGTATTTTATACATATTTTAGAAGAGACACCACGTTTCGTTCCGTGGGCCATTAAATATCTTGGTGCACCTGAAACATTTGGGCAGTTCGTTGTGGGCAATGTTATTTTCATGGCTTACGTTATCATAGCCACTTCTCTGGCAATATTTTATCCCAGCGAATTAACCCTGGTTATCGGTTTATCCGCTGCTGCATGGATATTTTCAAACTTCTTAATCCATGCATACTACACTCTACGTACCGGTGAATATTCTCCAGGGGTGGTGACTGCCAGTGCAATATATGTTCCAGTTTCATTGTATATTTACTACAACTTTTTAGTATCTGGAATGTTAAACAACTTGGACCTAGTATTGTCCATAATCATAGGTTTTGCAGTGATGTATGTTCCAACCCTGATACAACAAAAGAGAAAAGGAAAAAGATAGGAAAACCAGTCTTTTTCCACTTATCAAGGAGGTATTCGCATACCTTACCCCAATAAGTTCGCTTTTCCTTAAAAATCTATACTGTTAAATGGTAAAAGAAGAAATAAAATTACTGTATTTTTATGGTACCTACAATTTTATCAATTATTTCTCTGTTTTTATCAAATGTGCTGGTTTGTGCATGGAAATGCATTACATAGACCTGTCTATCTTTACCAGTTATAACCAGTAATGACTTGTACTCGTCAACAAAGGGAATAATAAATAAAAAAAACCCTAGATTTTTCTCAGTATAATTAATTTCATAAATAACATTCCCGTTGATTGTTGTTTTAGAATCGCTTATTAATTTAGCAGAATTATTAGTATTATTTTTAATGCCTTCCAGAGTTGAATCTTTCAGGCCCTCAATAGTGATATTGGCAGATGAAGATAGATTATGTTGGGATACTTGTAAATTCACATTGTTAGGGCTGTTAAAAACTCCCATAACATAAGGTGAATAACCATTAGCTTTAACACTATCATTAGTGACATTAAACCAGCCGTTAGGATAATTGAAGGTTAAACCGTTCTGGGAAAATATTTGATCCAGATCTTGAGAATTTTGGTTAACATCTGGAGATGTTATACATCCAGATAGAAAAACAACACAGATTACAATTCCCAATAACCCTATCTGACAGAGATCATTATTTTCCACATCAAACACCGAAAGTTTCAATTATTATAGCCATGTTGGGCGAAAGTAACATAAAAACTTAATTTAAAAATAACCTAGTTATAATATGTTGATACGGAAGTGATAACATCTATGAAATGAAGTATATTCTGGTCATAATGATTTTATCGGTTATTGGCATATCAGGATGCGTTGATTCTGGAATTACAGCTAATGATCAAACAGAAATGAATGTTGTTGTCTCAGGAACCATGGAACCTGCTATATACAGAGGAGACGTAGTCATTGTTACTAAAAATACAAGTGATATTCAGATTGGGGATATAATTATTTATAACGTAACTTGGTTTCCGCAACCAGTAATTCACAGAGTTATTTCTATTAAAAATGATTCTGAGGGAAATAAATTATATGAGCTTAAAGGAGATAATAACCCTAAGCCGGACCCTGAATTAGTAACACCAATAAAATTATTTACAAAGTTGTAAATACTAACAATGGCCCCCAGGTCATACCAAAAATTGGATATATAACGATTTGGCTTAGAGGATTATGATTTGTATTCTCAAATATTCCTAATCATTTAACCCACTTTTTCAATTTTCTTTTGAATTCATTCTGCATAAGTGGCGGGGTATTGTGTGAACTTCCGCATCATGTGACTGGGACCTTGAAACCACCTTCATTTGGGCCCCAGTTAAGGAAGTAGAAAACTAAATAGTAATATTTAAAAGAGAGTCATCACTAACGTAGTACTAGAAGCAATTGTTACTATGAGAAGGTGATTTTTTAAAATAAATTGATATTTCCTCTTAAGTGGGTTAAAAAGGGTGTTAAAATAAGTTATTTAGGGAATTAATTTCTTTTTCACCTGCTTAAATTGAATTAGGAGCGTGAAACATGAAAAAAGCTTATAAATATGGTTTAATTGGATATTTCCTGGTTATGATCTGCAGTACACTGGCCCCGGTAATATTCAATAATGAACAACTCCAGGCACTGGTAATATTCCCCATAATTATAATTTTAGCCTACTGGACTAAAATGAATGGTAAAGAGTTGGGTTTGGAGTTTGGAAGTTTAAGAGATTATGTGTGGGCTATTCTGTATCCCCTGAGCATTTGTCTGGTTATTATTGTTATTGCCCTAGTAACTGGGAACATTGGCGAAATCAAATACCCTAACGAAATGACCGGGAAAATTGTTTATCTCTTTTTCTATACACTTATACTGGCATTTGCTACTGAAGAAGGTTTCTTCAGAGGATGGCTTTATGGAATACTGGAACGGGATAAAATGGATCCCAAATTAATTCTCCTACTCACTGCGGTGGCATTTTCCTCCTGGCATTTACCCCTCTTCTTCCTTAATCCATCCTTCACTTGGAGTATGCTTCCCATATACATTACTGGAGGAATTATAGGTGGGCTGATCTTCGGGCTACTACGGTACATTTCAGGTTCTATAATTGTATCGTCATTCTCCCATGCCCTCTGGAATACCATAGTTTACAGTCTTTTTGGCTTCGGTAGTACCATTGGTATTTTAGGGATTAAAATGACCAACATCTTTAGTCCCGAAAGCGGCTTGTTAGGACTGGCTTGCGGTTTAGTGTTCATGGCCATTTTATGGTTCTGGACTTCCAAAAAAATAGGTTTCAAGTATCCAACCAAACCAGAATAGATTTAAACATAATTCTTTCTTTTTTTTAAACTATATTTAGTCCCCATGAGAGAAACTTCTGTAATTCACCCCTAGAGAAGATGGACCATGACTTTTATATAATAGTTAGTTTGATAAAACTAATAAACATTATATGGTGGAAAATCTATGACAGATAATAAAGATTGGAACCCTGAACTTTATTTAAAGTTCAAAGAAGAACGAACCCAACCAGCACGAGATCTTGCCGGACGAATCAATATTGAAAATCCTGAAAAAATAATGGATGTAGGCTGCGGACCTGGAAATAGTACAAATGTCCTTTCCAGTAGATGGCCAGAAAGTGAAATAATAGGAATAGATAATTCAGCTTCCATGATAGAATCAGCGCAGATCAATTATCCTGAAATGGAATGGAAAGTTGAAGATATCACCAAAATGGAAACTGAAGAAAAATATGATATTATATTTTCAAACGCCACCATACAATGGATTCAAGACCAGGAAAAATTAATAAATGACTTGGTTAAAATGCTGAAAGATAATGGTGCCCTGGCAGTACAGGTTCCACAGTACCACACCATGCCCATAAAACAGGCCATAGAAAGGGTTTCATTGAATAAAAGATGGAGAGAACAAACAGGCCAGGCCAATGATGATTTTACATTTCACTCCAGTGATTATTACTACGATATTCTGTCAGGTAAATTGAAATCCATAACCATGTGGAAAACATCCTACTTCCATATAATGCCTTCCCACCAGAATATCGTGGAAATGATTAAAAGCACCGGGATGCGAACGTTCCTAGACAGGCTGGATACCAGAGAAGAAAAAATTGAGTTTGAAAAGGATGTTTTAAAAGAAATTACAAAGGCATACCCTGCGCAAAAAGACGGTCATGTGCTGTTTCCATTCGAAAGGCTGTTCTTTATTGGATACAAATGATCAATAAATTCTAAATGCGTGAAACTTATTAAATTAATCAAAAAACAACCTAATCTCACCCATAAATATTCTCATTTAAAACATTCCCTAGACTAAAAAACAAATATATTAAACAACCATTAATTATACAGGGGAAAATATGGGCGATGTTACAATTCTTTTAGTAGAAGATGAAAGCATAGAATCCATTGATATTAAACGCACCCTGGAATCCTTTGGTTACCAAGTTCCATATGTAGCTTCTAATGGTCAAGAAGCGATAGATAAAGCATTTGAACTCAAACCAGATCTTATTTTAATAGACATCAATCTGAAAGGAGAAAATGATGGTATTGAGGCTATTTCTAAAATTAAAAAACTCGATATACCTTTTATTTATTTAACTGCTCATTCTGAAGACTCAACAATTGAAAGAGCCAAACTCACAGAACCTGCGGGATACATAATTAAACCTTATACCCCCACAGAACTTAAATATGCCATAGACCTCGCAGTTAACAAAAATAGGATTGAAAAAGAATTAAAAGTAAGTGAAAATAAATACGGAAATTTTTTTAACCATATGAATGGTGGTATGGCAGTTTATGAAGCTGTTGATAATGGAGAAGACTTCATTTTCAAAAATTTCAAGCGGGCTGGGGAAAACTTAGAGCATGTTAAGAAAGAAGATGTTTTTATAGGAAAACGCTTGACAGAAACATTTCCTGGAGTTAAAGATTTTGGTGTTTTCGATGCATTTAAAAGAGTCTGGGAGACAGGAAAACCAGAATATTTTCCAGAAAAGATGTATAAAGATGGAAAAGATCCTGGAAGCTGGAGGGAAATCTGGATATATAAACTACCTACCGGAGAAATAATAGCTGTATATAACGATGTCACTGAATGTAAGAAAGCTGAAAAAGAGTTAAAAACTCTTAATAAAGCTTTGAAGAAACGTGACGAAGAATTTAGGTATTTTATTGAAAGTGCGCCTGTTGCCATTGCAATGTTTGATACCCGTATGAGGTATATTGCCGCTAGTTCACGTTGGATTAAAGATTATAATATTCAGGGGATAAAAATTCACGGTGCATCACATTATGATATTTTTCCAGAGATTACTGACGAGTTGAAAGAAGTCCATCAGCGTGCTCTTGCGGGTTCTGTTATTAGTGCTGATGATGATGAATTTATTCGTGCAGATGGAAGTATTCAATATGTTAGATGGGAAGTGCGTCCATGGTATTTATCATCAGGTGATATTGGTGGAATTGTAATTTTTAGTGAAGATGTTTCAGAACGTGTGAAAGCAGTAAAAGAACTTCAGGATAATGAAGAAAAATACAGGACTCTTTTTGAATCAAATCCTGATTACACCATATTAATAGGTTTAGATGGTGTGATTTTGGATGTGAATTCTTCTGCTGCTAATTTTACAAATCTATCTAAAGAAGAACTTATCGGGAAAACATATGCAGAATTAGGATTATTCCCAAAAAAGGACCTCCATTTACTAATCGAAAGTTTTGCTAATGTTTTAAAAGGAGAAATAATTGGACCATTCCAAAACAGATTATTGAGTAAAGAAGCCAATATCAGCTGGGTTGAAACACAATTGGTTCCCATAATGAAAGAGGGTAATGTTTATTCAATTATGGTTATTGCTGAAGATATCACCCACAGGAAAACAGCTACAGATCAGTTAATAAAATCTGTTAACGAAAAGGATGTTTTACTGAAAGAAATCCACCACAGGGTTAAAAATAACATACAAATAATTTCCAGCCTTCTTAACCTCCAGAAACAACATGTAGACAGTGATGAATTTGTCAATATTCTTTCAGAAAGTCAGAACCGGATAAAATCCATGGCCATGATACATGAAAAACTCTATCATTCTGGTGATTTAACAAGAATCAACTTTGCAGAATATATCGAAACACTGGTAAGTGATCTTTATAGTTCTTATGCAACTTCCACCCGACAAGTTACACCATTTATTAATGTCGAAAATGTAAGATTCAACATCGAAACAGCCGTGCCCTGTGGGCTCATAATAAATGAATTAATATCTAACAGCTTAAAACATGCTTTTCCAAAAGGAAAAACGGGTACACTAAGTGTTTCACTAAAAACCAGTGATGAATGGAATGAACTGGTAATCAGTGATGATGGGGTAGGATTCCCAGAAGAATTTGACATTGAAAACTCTAAAACCTTAGGCTTACAACTGGTGAATATCCTTGTAAAGCAATTAGACGGGAAAATCACCCTCAACCGAATCAACGGAACTCGATTTAAAATTATATTTAAAGAATTAAATTACAAAAAAAGGATTTAAGGACTAATCTATAACCTAAATCTCAGGAGATATGTTTCATAAAATAGAATTATACAATTGGGTTTTTAAATGAAAAAAATGGGGGTAACTTCATTCCCCCTACAGATTTGAAAAATTTATTTTTAATAACAATGTATCAGTTAATAAGACGATTGATCCGCACTCTTAGGTTTGATTTGATCTAAGTCTTTGGTTAGCGGCTAGTCAAATATTTTAATACACTGCAAAATATAATTTTTTGGGTTTTCTAATTAAACGATTTAAGATTGTGGTTACTATTATATCATGTTTTTTTTGAGATTTTACGGTTAATACACCTTTTGGTATTCTTTATTCGACCTTTAGATTTGTAACGGCCGGTGTATACTGAAGTTACGTAATGTTTCTTATCATCTGCACTCATGAACAATCCCCCCTACTCACATTACTAATATTTTTCAAGTTAGTTATATTTCTTCCGAATATTTCTAAAAAGTCTAAATTTAGTTTTTAAAAGTTTTTAACAGGTATGATCGTTGCCAAGAACTAGAAAAAGATTTACAGGACAAGAACCGCATGGATAAAGATTTTTACCACCCTTACCTTATATGTGCCAGTATTATCACTAAAGTTGCTTGTAGATCCATAAACAGTTTGATTAAAATAACCTTGAAGGGATAATTTAATTGGGGCAAGAAAAGATATTTTAGACAGATTATCCTATCATAGAATATATGTTGCCAAGAATAATTAGTTCCATGGGATTAGTAATCCTTATTTTTAGTGTTGTGGTTGTTTCAGGATGCACCTCAAATGATCCCCTGGATAATGTATATAAAACTGAATCTACTGGTATTAAACACTTTGAGAGTGAAGGCATATCTTTTAATGCTTCGATTAATTGGTCTTTTTATAAAATGGAAAATGAAACAGCAGATGATTATTTGTTTTCCATAAGTAAAGGAACCGATGAAAATATGGACCTTATTCATTTCTACGCAGGTAACTATAATGGTACTTTATCTGAATACGTTAGTTCTGAGAAGAAGGAAATTCCACTTAGGAATTGGACTATAACATCCGAAAAAGAACTTACTGTAGATGGTCTTCCAGCATATCAAATTTCAGCACTTAACCAAGAAAATAAGCCCCTAATAAAAACATGGTTTATGAAAAATGGAACTATTCACACAATTTATGCTGTTCCCAGTGCAGGTAAAAATCTTACCAACATCGAAACAGACCTTGAAATTGTAATCAGCACTTTTCATGCAATATAAACAAAATATACCTGATTTATTAATATTATCTTTTCTTTAATTCTGGAGCTTAAAAAATGGCTGATTGGAAAATTATCGGACTAAGCGGACTTTTTAACGCAGCGCTAACTATTATCCTAATTATAATCTTCTTCCCTCTCTTCTTTTTAGGTCCGTTAACAGGAGGATTTTTAGCCTCCTACTTTAGCCGAAGATACGAAGATTATGATAAAATGGATTTAAAAGATGGAGCAGTTGTGGGAATATTTTCGGGAATAATCGGTGGTTTAATAATCACTTTAATATTGATAATGGGCTTTGAAGCAATAAACACCCTGATAAATTTAATATCTCTAAAAATTGGCATAATACCCGGTGCAAATACAGTAGTAGCAGCATATCTCATTTTTCAGTTGTCCCTAATTATCAGCATAATTCTAGGAGCCATAGGCGGATTAATTGGAATTAAGGTCAAAAGGTGAATTTAGGTAGTGTAAAAAAGGAGTTGCTTTCATCTACTCAATTATTTAAGAATATGAGGAATATCGCTAAATACACTAGAAAAACTCCAACATGGAATGCTGGACGTTTTCGGGAATCATTCTTGAGGTATAAAAAATCTATGCCCACAATAATGGAATATTAATTTCTGATTTAATCATTTAAAGTTTAATAAAGATTGATTCATCTTTTATTTCAACCTCGTAACTATTCAAATCATGTGAGCCACCACCAGTCACAATCCTTAGGAGACTGGGAACATTTTTAACCAGTTTTCCAGTTTTAACATCGTACTGTGAGCCATGTACTGGGCAAGTTATAATACTATTTTCAAGTTTACCAATGGGCAGGAAACCACCCATATGTGGACAGACAGCATCAACTGCATGAAAATTCCCATTGACATTGGCAATAAGTACATATCTGTTTTTAACAAAAAACCCTTTCATAGTATTCTCGAATACATCCGAAACTTTACATACCTTTTCCATTAAAATCACCTTTTATTATCCATTAATTCTATTGAACCAATTTAAAGGCATATTCCACATTTTTTTTATTAATGGGATTAGATCGTAGTTTTTTCTGGTTTAATTATGATTTTTCATCTTTAAATATTTAACAATCTAAATTAGTTTAATGTGAGTTCCAGTCCATTCATGTAAGTAATAGTTAATTTTATATATCATGATTAATAATGTTAAATTGATTGTCATGTTTTATCATGATAAATTAATTAAAAGTTTCATAAAGTGGTTGTGTATGTTACGAATAAAAAGAATATATGAACTCCCGAAAGAAGAAGATGGATTCAGAATCTTAATAGATGAATCTTGGCCTAAAGGCTTATCAAAAGAAGAAGCTAAAGTGGATTTATGGCTTAGAGAAATAGCACCAACTAAAAATCTAGGCAAATGGCCTGAAGATGACCGTGCACACTTTAATGAATTCGAAACGAAATACCATGACCAACTTCAGAAGAAAAATACTTTAATAAAACTGATTAGGGATACTGAAAAAGAGAAAGGAACTGTAACATTTTTATATTCTACAATCAAGAGTATAAAACGGCTGCAGTTTTAAAAGAGAACCCACTTGCCGTCAAAAGGATCTGTAACAAATCTAATTGATTTAGTTAACCTTTATCACAATATCTTTTTCTTGGAGAATTTTTTGGTAAGCTTCAGCTTCTACTATGGTTTTTAATTTCGCCAGTGCAATCTTAATCCCTTTCGATTCAAGAAGCATTGTCATTCGTTTAATGTCTTCGTATTCTGCTTTTAATGATATAATCTGATCATCATTGTTTTTTATGTATTTTATACGTATTTCCGATTCGAACGCTTCATTTACTGTTTCAAAAGTCACAGTGCGGGAATGTATCTCAAATGGTAGCTGTATATGGTTGGTTTCAATAGTTTTTATTCCCAATGTACCCAAATTTAAAGCAAGTAAAGCGGATACATCTTCCAAGTGTTTTTTATCAACTTCCACAAAGAAAATATATCCAAAACGCCCTTTTTTGGTGATACCATTAAGAACGTATATATTCTTAGCTCCCCTTTCAAGAGTTCGTTCAATGACATGGGGTAAGCCTTCAGCTGGTAGATCGTCAACTGTAATCATTAACAGCATTTAAAACACCAGGCAAATCAGAGTTCTGACATTATCTTAATAGCACGTTTAGCTACTTCTTCAGCCCTTGGTATTCCCCCTGGTATTGCTGATGATATATAAGCACCATTAACTGCTTTTTTAGCTATTTCACGTGGTGTTGATTCACTGTCCATTACAGCAGCCACAGCTGCAGGAACGATGATGTTTATCACGGTATGGCCGCATAGTTGTAATTCTACAACAGGCACTGCTGCTAATGGAATTGCTTCCAGAATGTCCATTTTTTTGTTAACAACCGCGTCAGGTACCACATTTTGTGATAATCCATCGAAGACAATTTTTTCTCCATCAACAGTGACCTCCACTGTTGCGTCGGTGTCAAAACCACAATATTTTTTCAGAAAATCATTTGGACTTCTCCGACCACAACCCTGATAGCTTACGATCTTAATCTGTATGTCTTTACCCATCATCCCACTGAAGAGAGCACTACACGCAGCTTCTACGTTGCTTAATTTTTCATCATCCAGCATACGCACAATTTCATCTAGTTCTTTGCCTTCTTTTAGTTTATCATAGGTAAATTTAGCCCTATCCGAGACAGCCCGTGCTAGCCCTCCGTCAGTAGCCAGTATCATTGCTTTGGTTACTGGCCCTCTTTTAACCTGCTCTGATTTGCGAGATATGGTGTTAGTGGCCACTTTGGCCAGTTCCGGTTCAATCCAGAACTTTTCTTTAATATCAGTTATTTTATCTGCGGCTTTTTCAAGATCCCCACCACTACTTATAAGAACTTTCATGGCCAGCACAGCATCTGCTGTCATGTGCCCCAGTGGTGGTTGAAGGGGACCTCCAGAGAAACCTGCACCAATTGCAAGTGACTCTTCAAATGCTGATAGCATCTCTTCAAATGCCATCATCCCTATAACGGATGGTCCACCAATATCTTTCAATATAACACCTAAATCCCCTACCAAGTGTGCAGTGTCATATTCTTCTCCTGTTCCTCTAATATGAAGTTTTTCAGGTAATCCTGCGGCTTCAACAGCACCCAACCCTGCTACATAAGCACTGTTATCTTTGAAAAATTCACCATACTTTTCTCCAATCTCTGAATCAGGATGCACAATCTCCAGTATGGCAGCAGCACCAAATATGGCAGCTGTTATGGGGCTAGGAGGCATTCCAACATTGGCATAAGCTTTTAACATACCCCGAGTACCTGCGGCAGCGCCATTTTTCGCAATTTCAGGGAAGGCAATGTCTTCTCCCAGTGCACCGTGACCATACAATGGCCCTCCACCAACACCCATGGGCACAATACTTCCATCTATTTTAGTGATTTTATTGTCAAAAACATCATCATAAACTGCTCTAACTGCAGCATAACCAGATATTCTGTTGTTTACTTTGGCTGTGGGTATGGCTATAACCCCACAACGGTCTACTCCAGCAATTATCCGGGCCATAGCACCTAATTTCCTGTTACCTGCAGGCACTCCTGCCTGGGCGTTTGTACCGGCGAAGTAACATAATGTAGCGCTAATAAGAGCTGCGTTTGCCGGATCAGCTCCTGCAAGTTCGGCGGATTTTATAGACTTTCTTAAAACATCATCTATTGGTAATTGTTGAACGTTATGGTCAGTAAGTCTTATTTCTGTCCCCCTCAAAACATCTTCAGCAATTGAGTTCGCTGCACAAATTGCAGCAATATTAAGCATTCCATGTCCTTTGGTCAAAGCTTCTATCCGGTCATTGGTCATCATATCAACATCGGAAGTAGAAGCCATAATAGCGGCTAATATCTCTTTTTGCATAAAATCACCATATTATTATTGTACTTATGTTATCATTATAATTTTCCCAAAAACCATAATTTATTTAATAGAGTATCTATCATAACATTGCTGACAATTAGATGTGCGAATTTAATTCTCTATTATTGCTGCTCTTTTATGGCGGCATTTAGTAAAATCTCTTCCAAGGTTATACCGTCCGGACTTAAAACTTTAATTAATTCATCAGATAAGGCATATGTAGGTCCTTCCTTCACTTCTCCCTCAAACAGAACAATGTCCACATCTTCATTTTTCAAAAATTCAACAGTTTTAAGCCCTCTTTTTCGTTCATAAATCAGGGATGGATTTTTCTTTATTTGAAATTTTTTTATTTTACCATTAGTTATATCTGCAATTAAAAAATAGGGAGATTTTGCAAAATGTTTTGAAATATTGGACATCAAACCTTTATTATCCACTAGTGGAGCAGCAATTCTAAGTATTAATTTTTTTTCTCCTTCAATTTTGATTGTTATTGTATCTAAATCGTTTATTTCTTTTTTTATTAATTTTTCGACACTTCTAGAAATTTCATCGGCCTTTTGTATGGGTAATCTCTTTTTTGTCCCAAGGTGAAGTTCTGCAAATACAAAAGGGCCGGATCTTCTCACCTTAATATCATGCACTCCTTCAACACCCTCAAAATTGGTTGCAATAGACTTGATATTTTCCACTATCCCTGGATCAATACAAGCGTCTAATAAAACAAGTATAGCCTCTTTCCCAAATTTTAATCCAATGTACATGATGAGTAATGCCACTGCAAAACTGGCAACGCTCTGAAGAACAGGGTATCCTATGTATGCAGAAAGGATACCTACAAATACTATGATTGATGAAAAAACATCCACTAAACTGTGTTTACCATCACTTATAAGTGCAGGTGACCCTATTTCATTTCCCACTCTCTCTTTATATCTGGCCAAAAGGAGGGAAACAGCGACTGAAAGGACAGCGACTGAAAGGGCAATTAAAGGTATTTCAATAGTTTTTGGGGTTGAAATTCCGTTCAAGGACTCGACTATAATATCAAAACCAGTTATAATAATTATAACAGATATTACTAATGATGCTAGGGTTTCAAACTTGTAATAACCGTAAGGGAACTTCTCATCTGGTTTTCTTCGGGAAAACCTCAATCCAATGTATACTGCCAATGAAGCAAAAATATCCGAAAAAGAATGAACCGAATCAGCGATCAAAGCTATGCTACCTGATAAAACTCCCACCACTCCTTTGATAATGGCAAGAAATAAATTAACCAGGGTGGAATATTTAGCTGCTGTTTCTCCTTTTTTTAACCGATTTGAAGTTTTTTTCTCCATTACTACCCTTACCTCCCATCACTATGAAATTGCATTGGAAATTTCTTGTAGGTTCAAAAGACAATTGTTCATTATGTCCTCAAAAATTGTCTTAAAATTGGGTTCATACACAACTGCGGGTTTTAGATTAACCAATGCCTCGATGAATCGAGTATCATAGGGTATCATCCCTAATAGGGGTATATTATTAGTTTGGAAGTAGTCCTGTAATTGATAGGTGAAGTCTTTGTTGATTCCCCACCTATTGATAACCGCACCACAGGGAATGTTGAAATGATCAACCAGTTCTATGGCTCGTTTAAGGTCCCAAAATGCCGCTGAAGTGGGTTCAGTTATCAATATAACATAATCAATTCCCCTTAAAGAAGCGATGACTGGACATCCCACACCTGCAGCCGCATCTAAAATCATGTAATCCGCCTGGATATCTTCAGCAATTTCAGAAGCTTTCATTCTCAGTGCGTTTACCACATTACCAGAACCAGATTCTCCTATTTTAAGCTGTCCAGAAATTATTGGGAACCCATATTGAGTTTTCCCCACACCTATCCTGGCATTTTCAACCTTTTTAAGAGTAAGAGCGCCTGTTGGACAGGCTAATTGGCAGGCACCACAACCCACACATAAAAGTTCGTTTATCTCAGGCAGGTCTTCCTCCGTGTTCCAGGTGATTGCTGAGAAATTGCAAGCATTCATACATTTTTGAAGACCCGGACAATTGGGGCAGAATTTTAGTGACTTGCATTTATCTTTGGAAAATTGAATTTTGGCACCGGTTGTTAATGGTTCCCAACTGTCAAAATTTTCTTCATCAAGACCTAGAACAAGAGCTAAATTAGGTGCATCAGCATCACAGTCAATTGCCACAACTTTATTTTTATTTGCAAGCGTTACAGATAAGGAAGCGGTTAAAGTGCTTTTCCCAGCACCTCCTTTTCCAGATAGTATGGTAATTGTTTTCATTTGTGCGTTCCACCTAAAAATTTTACTGTTATGGTATTTGCAAGTTCTTCAATGGTTTTATGAATCAGCAGCTGACCTCGGGAGTGTTTTTTTAATATTTCTCTTTCATAGGGGATTTCTTGAATTAAAGGAACACTGTTATCCCTGGAAACTTCTTCAATAAGGTTAGAATCCCCTATAGTGGACTTGTTAACGATTATTTGGGTAGGTATCTTCATGATTTTTAATAGTTGAAGGATTAGTTTCAGGTCATGTTTTCCCAATGGAGTTGGTTCTGTCACTGCCAGGGCTAAATCCACACCCATCATTGCTGAAATAACATTACAATGTGTTCCTGCGGCAGTGTCTATTAAGACATGGTCATATTCAGAAACCATGCTGGCAGCGTATTCTCTGGTAGCATTGACTACTAATGAGGTAGATTCACAACCAACATCCATCTCACCCCAGACTAGGAGGAGATTATTTGAGTTTCTTCCAGGAGGTTGTTGGTGTTGACCTTGGTATATGGTCCCAATTACTTGCTGGCCCTCTTTCAGGGCGCTGGAAGGACAGGCTAGGAGGCAAGCCCCACAACCATTGCACTGTCTGGAAATAATGAAGGGATATTTGTCTTTTATAAATACAACTGCATTTTCCCTGCAGACTTCCGAGCAGCTTCCACATTTTGAACAATTTTCAGGGTTAAAACTTGGAAGCATTGCATGGACATTTTTTACCTTTTCACGTGTTGTTGGGAGAATTATATGATCATCAGGACATTCAACATCTGCATCTATTAATAGTACCTTATGTTCATGAGATAATTCCATAGCCAGGGCGGTGGATATGGTTGATTTTCCTGTTCCACCTTTTCCACCAGTTATTGCAATTTTCATAAGATGCTTCCTAGGTTAAAGATAATGCATACAATTTTATTATCTTCTTCCTCTTCCCCCCATTCCCATGCCACGTCCTTGGGGAGCAGATGGTGTAAGTTCCTCCAGTTTGCCCTGGGACAGGAGAGTCAGATTTTGTTCAACAGTTCCTGGAACCATTTGGTAAGTCTTTATTTCTAGTTGTTTAAGAACTTCAAAGGCATTAGGACCCACTGATCCAGATATGAGGGCCTCTGCTTTTTCATCTCCCACAAATCTAGCGGATTTTATTCCCGCACCTCCTTCAGTAATGGAGGGGTTTGGTATGGACTTAAAATCTTTTAAATCTCCATCTACCAGATCTACCACTATCAGGTGGGATGATCTTCCAAACACTTGGCTGGCCTGTGAATCAAGTGTTTCTCCACTGGCTGCTATTGCTATTTTCATTTAATCCACCTCATTTTTAGATAATTTTTAGTTATTTTGATTTTAATTTTATTTTTGAATCTTATTTTCAATTTTAGAGAATATGTCTAAGAATTTTTTTGACATTTCAGAATCCTGGAGGATGAATGGTTTTCCCTGATCAGAATTTTCCCTAACATCGGTTTCCAGAGGGAGGCTTCCTAGATATGGTACCTCCAATTCTTCGGCCAGTTCTTTTCCTTTTCCTTTTCCAAAAATATCAATTTCCTGTTTACAATGAGGGCAGGTGAAACCAGACATGTTCTCAATGATCCCGATTATTGGAATGTTTAACTTTTTAACCATGTTGACGCATTTCCTAACATCTTCTCCAGCCACTGCTTGTGGGGTGGTAACCATGATCACGCCATCCAGTTGACTAACAGATTGTAAGACTGTTAATGGCTCATCTCCTGTTCCCGGTGGATTGTCTATCACCAGAACATCTAGTTTTCCCCATATAACATCCGATAAAAACTGCCTTATGGCACCAGTCTTTTGAGGCCCCCTCCAGATGATGGGAGATCCTTTGGAAGGTAACATAAATTCTATTGATAAAACTTCCAAATTCTCCCTCACTTCAAGCGGTAATATGCCCTCGGGTGATTGATCTAAACTCAAGTTTTCCACTCCTAACATATGGGGAATATCCGGGCCGTGGAGATCAACATCCATTAAACCGGTTTTATAATCCTTTAAAGCAAAGGCTACTGCCAGGTTAACAGCAACGGTTGACTTTCCCACCCCTCCTTTACCACTCATTACAGCAATTTTATGATCTATATTGCCCATCCGCTTTACTATGGTAATTTCCTGTTGTATTAAGAGTTTTTTTTGTTCTTCTTCTGAAATTTCTTTTTTAGTACTTGATTTCAAAGAATCATCCCACAAAATTCGAGATAAATCGGATTAACTATGGCCATCTGAGCAGGCTGAGTCCATGCTGGCTTGTTTCAGTTTTCCTTCAGCCCAATCTTGAACTGCTCCTATTACTGTTCCTGATGCCCCAACATAAACTTCAATTCCCGCGTTTTGTAGCATTTGAACAGCTTTAGGACCTAAATTACCACATAAAAGTGTGTTAGCGCCTGAACCAGTAATAAACTCTCCAGGAGTCATTTGTCCACCCATGTGTTTTCCATTACTCTCCAGAATCTGAAAAGTTTCAATTTTGTCATTTTCCCAGTTGATTAAAACGAAGTAGGGGGTCTTTCCAAAGTGCTGGGATATTTCTCCCTTTAAACCGTTTTTATCGAGACTGGGAACGCATATTAATACCATTGTTGTTTCCTCCATTATGAAAATGTTTTTAATCAGCTCCACAAAGTAGAGCGCCGCATTCAGGACATTTATCGTTTCTGCATGGCACTCCCGGAATTTTGGGAGCTTCGTATCCACACTGCTGACATTTACACACCCTGGGAGGGCCTGCCCCACCACCTCTACCACGACCTCTTCTTCCAATCCCCTGCTGTCCCACAGGTATTTGGACTTCTTGCTCTGTATTGATAGTGCATATGTCCTCAGATTTACAATCTGGACATTTTTCATATTCTTTCCCAGGGCTATGCCATTCAAATCCGCATTTTTCACATTTATATCTCATTTTAGCTGTCATGTAATCCCCTCCTTTGATACTTAAGATTTTTACTGCTTATCCCTGCTTTAGCTGTCTTCCCTCTAGCAGAATTTAAAATTCTGTGTAGAGTAGGCTGTGATATTCCAATGATTTCTGCTGCTGTTTCCTGATTGATTTTTTGGTGATCTTTTAGCCTTATAACCTAACTTCGCCCATAGTGAGGCCTATAAATCCAGATTCGTGATTATAATCCTCAAAATCGGGTTTGAAACATTTTATTTCTGGTTCGTTAGAATATCCTTCCTACATCGCTTTGACCCAGGCATGTTATGAATATATATTCATAACTCTTATATAATACTTTGCTTACGATACAAATTAGATCACAAAATTAATTCAAATTCGAAAAATAATAAATAAATAATGTTTTTTATTGGATTAACAGTTCTCAAATAAAATTTTCAAAGTATTGGGGAATTTTAATGAATGTAACAGCCGTTTTTATCTATAAAAAAACCATCCTGAAAATATAAATCATTAATATTTTGGTATTTTAAAAAAATATTCATTATTCTCGTTATATTTATGATTGGAGTTATTTTATATTGTTTTAATTAACCATAACGCACTAATATCTGGGTTTCGTAACCACAAGCAAAAAAATAACCCTATTTTGGGCAAGAAAAGAAGGATATTATGAGAAAAATTTTCACATGAATACAAATTTTCTATCACTAAAAACAAATAGATCATAAGTACATAGTAATTTGGGGAAAATTATGGCTGATATTACAATACTCTTAGTAGAAGATGAGAGCATAGAAGCCATGGATATAAAAAGAACTTTAGAATCCTTTGGTTACCAAGTTCCTTATGTTGCTTCTAGTGGTCAGGAAGCTATAGATAAAGCATTAGAACTCAAACCAGACCTTATTTTAATGGACATAGTTTTGAAGGGAAAAGTTGATGGTATTGATGCGGTTTCTGAGATTAAAAATTTAAATATCCCTGTTATTTACTTAACTGCCCATTCTGAAGATTCTACAATTGAACGAGCCAAACTTACAGGACCCTATGGATATATTATAAAACCTTACGATCAAATTGAACTTAAATATGCCATAGAACTCGCCATTTACAAAAATCGGATGGAAAAAGAATTAAAAGAAAGTGAAGCCAAATATCGGCTCCTTGTAGAAGGTCAAACAGATCTGGTGGTTAAAGTAGATACCGAAGGTCGATTGCTTTTTGTAAGCCCCAGTTACTGTGAAATATTCGGGAAAAAGGAAGAAGAATTATTGGGTAAGAAATTCATGCCCCTAGTTCACGAAGATGATCATAAAACAACTGAAGAATCACTGGCATGCGTTTGGAAACATCCTTATACTTGTTACCATGAGCAACGCGCCATGACTAAGGATGGATGGCGCTGGCTGGCCTGGTCTGACAAGGCAGTTCTGGACGAAGATAAAAATGTCATTGCAATAGTTGGAGTTGGCAGAGACATCACCCCACAAAAAAAGGCAGAAAAAGCCCTTCAAGAGAGTGAGGAGAAGTTAAGATTAAAACTCGATAAAATTCTTTCTCCAGATTACAAGGTTGAGAAGGAAGAATTCAAAAATATAATCAACACCCAAGAATTACAAACCTTAATGGACTATTTTTATGACTTAACCAGCATGGGTGTTGCCATCTTGGATTTAGACGGAAATATTCTGGTTGCCACTGGTTGGCAAGATATATGCACCCATTTCCACAGAGTCAGTGAAGCAAGCTGTAAAAACTGTCTGGAAAGTGACATTTACCTGACAGAAGATTTGAAACCAGGTGAGTACAGGATTTACAAGTGCAAAAATAACATGTGGGACATGGTAACACCCATAATTGTGGGCGAAAAGCATATGGGAAACTTATTTCTAGGACAATTCTTTTTTGATGATGAAAAAACTGATTATTCCCTATTTGAAGCACAGGCTGAAAAATTTGGCTTTGACAAAGAAAAATATTTGAAAGCCCTGGATCAGGTCCCTAGATGGAATAGAAAACAAGTTAATGCTGTAATGAAATTTTATTCTAAATTTGCGCAGATGATTTCCAAACTGAGTTTCGGTAACATTAAACTGGCAAAAACCCTTTCTGATTATAAAAGGGCTCAAAATGAACTTAGAGAAAGTGAGGAATTTCTGAATAACATAGTGGAAAATATTCCAAACATGATTTTTGTAAAAAATGCAGATGACCTTAGTTTCAAACGTGTTAATAAGGCAGGAGAATCCTATTTTGGGCATAAAACTGATGAACTAATTGATAAAAGTGATTATGATTTATTCCCAAAAAATGTAGCCGACTCTTACACCCGAGAAGATAGGAAAGTTCTCCAAAGCAGGGAACTATTGGATATCCCTGAAGAGACTATTGAAACCAGGGATGGAAGTCAAAGACTTTTACACACCAAGAAAATTCCCATACTTGACAAGGAGGGTAATCCACAATATCTACTGAAGATATCAGAGGACATTACTGAGTTTAAACTAGCGGAGGAAGATTTGGCAGTTTCTGAAAAGAGATACAGGGCAGTATTTGAAAATAGTGGATCTCCAATTTTAACCTTCAACAATGAGGGCACCATTCTCATGGTTAACTCTGAATGGGAAAGAATCAGTGGTTATTCCCGTGAAGAAGTGGAGGGTAAAATGAAATGGATGGATTTAGTCCATCCGGATTACCGAGAAATGATGATTAAATATCATCACCAGCGTTTAACAGAACCGGATTCCGTGCCAAACAAATATGAAACAGCTTTCACCAGCAAAAATGGAGCCAAACTAGTTATGTATGTTATGGTAGTTGAACTTCCAGGGACTGATAGCTGGTTAGCATCTGCTTTAGACATCACAGATCTTAAAAAAACTGAAAAATCATTGGAAAGAAATGTTTTACGTTTCCGTGCTTTAGCTGAAAATGCTATTGATGGTATTATAACCACCGATGCCCATGGAAATATACTGTACTTCAACAACAGTTTAATGGAAATGTTTGGTTACAACCAGGATGAACTGGAAAGTTCCCAACTCCCCAAACTAATGCCTAAAAGGTATCAGGAAAAATTTATAACGAGTCTTAAAAAATTCCGGACAACTGGTGAACACCACTTAGCAGGGCGAACTATAGAAACAGTCGGTCTTAAAAAAGATGGTACTGAGTTCCCATTTGAAATGTCCCTTACTATGTGGGAAATTGATGAAGAAGTCTACTTCACATCCATCATAAGAGATATAAGTGAGCGTAAGGAAATTGAAAAATCTTTAACTGCCAGCGAGAAAAAGTACAGGGCTCTTTTTGAATCTGATCCAGATTATACCATCCTTTTAAGTTTAGAGGGTCATTTAATAGATGTAAATCAAGCTGCAATTAATATCACTGGTTTTACCAAAGATGAGTTGGTTGGAAAACATTTTATGGATTTGAAGATTTTCCCTGAAGAAGAACTCAGGTTACACTTAAAACGGTTTATGAGTTTATCAAAAGGCGAAAATTTAGCTCCTTTTGAATCCAGAATTTATGATGCTAATGGTGAAATTAGGTTAATTGAGGTTAAACAAACCTTCATCAAACTGGATGATAAAATTGAATATATTTTGTTGATATGTAGCGATATAACCCAGCGTAAAAAGGCGGAAGATGAAATCAGATCATCCCTGAATGAAAAAGAAGTTTTACTTCAGGAGATTCATCATCGAGTTAAAAACAATATGCAGATTATTTCCAGCCTTCTGAACCTTCAAAAACGACATGTTAACGAAGAAGAATCCATAAATGTGCTCATGGAGAGTAGGAACCGGGTTAAATCCATGGCCATGATCCATGAAAAACTCTATCAATCCGGTAATTTAACAGACCTTAAATTCAGTGAATACATCCCCAGACTAGTTTCCGATTTACTATACTCCTACAACATTCCCCAAGACCAGATAAAAATTGTGATAAAAGTCGAAGATGTTAAATTAAATATTGAAACAGCAGTCCCCTGTGGGCTTATAATAAACGAACTTGTATCTAACATCTTCAAACACGCATATCCGGGAGGAAGAGAAGGTAAACTTGAAATTTCTCTTAAAAAAGACCATGACAATTTTGAGTTGATAATTTGTGATGAGGGTATTGGGTTCCCAGAAGAACTTGACTTTAAGAACACTGAAACATTGGGCCTTCAACTGGTGAATAATTTAGTTGAACAGTTAGATGGTGAAATAAACCTTGACCAGAGCCAGGGTACAGAATTTAAAATCATCTTCAAAGAATTAAAATACAAAGAAAGAGTTTAAAGTTTATTTTTAAAAATCAGTGTTTTCTAACGGAATTTGCGATTTTTCGAGTAAATTTTACCATTTAACAACCACTTTATTATGGCAAAATTTAGGTAATATGAAGTTTATAATTAATAGGAGGAGGTTATAGTATGCCAGATCTTGGACCATTAGGACGTGGTGGGGCTAGAAGGAGAACTAAAAGAAGAATGACGGCTGTTAATGAGAGGAGCAATGAACAACAGGGTGAACAGGGACAACCTGAAACCGTTGCTCAACCAGATAACTCGGATAAATTAGAAAAATTAGCTAAACTCTTAAAAGACAAGGGAGTTATCAGTGAAACAGAGTATAACTTAATATTTGGATAAAAATCCATTAAAGCCCAGTATTATGGGGGTAAGTACCCTAATAGCGGGAGTGATTAAAATAGAATCCATCCATCCCCCTATTTACCATATATGATTTAATTATCATTTTCTAGCGTAAGTAAGGTGAATTATTATGGAAACACCAGCCAGAGTGTGGGGGTCACTGGTGGAGTTTGCTATTTATTTTCTGCCATTTTATTTCCCCAATATTCCTTAATATCCTTAATTTTTTCCTGATTTTTCGCAGACTCTTCATATTAGTAGAAATCATTGAAAGTGAGAAATCATTGAATATTATAAAAAAAATCTAATAATTTGACACTACTGGTGATTGATACTACTAGTGATTTGATACTACTAGTGACTAGAAGATACTACTAGTGCCTAGAATATATACATCGTCTTACAACATAATATCTAATGAAATAGATAATACGGTGCATAAAAATGGATACAACACCAACAACCAATAAAAAATCTGAACCCGGAATGATAGCTCTAGCCACCCTAATTCTGGTTGCTGCGGTTGCAAATCTGAATTTATCAGTTGCTAATGTGGCTCTCCCTTCCATAGGTTTTGCTTTTAATGCTTCACAGGTTCAGATTAATCTTGTGGCCGTGAGCTACTCCCTGGGTCTGGCCGCATCAGTTCTATGGTTTGGTGCTTTGGGTGACCATCACGGTCGAAAGATGATGCTAATCATTGGGACTCTGCTGGCTATACCCGCATCTATCATTGCGGGTTTTGCCCCCTCTGTTGAGATCCTGATTGGTGCCCGTATCATAGGTGGTTTAGCTGCAGGAATGGCTTTTCCAACCACTTTAGCACTTATAGCTGCTTTGTGGTCAGGCCCAAAACGAACAAAATCTATCGCATTATGGTCTGCCATAGGGGCTGCCATTGCCGCTCTTGGACCTTTAATCTCAGGATACTTGCTAACATTTACTAATTGGGGTTCTGTATTTTTGATTACATTACCCCTTGCCGTGGTAGCTCTAGTCATGGCAATTAAATTCATTCCAGATCATGTTAACGAGGAAAAAGCTCCAGTTGATAACATGGGAGGGTTACTGTCTCTTCTGCTTCTGGGAACATTGATTCTGGCCATTAACTTCGCCCCAGTGCCTAACTCCGGAACCCTGATAATTAGTTTATTAATCATTGCCGCTGCTTCAGGAATCTTATTTATAAGGCGCCAACGCAGTGTGGAAAACCCCCTTTATGATCTTAAAGTCGCTAGTCGTAGCATCTTCTGGGTAGCGGCGTGTGCTGGGATAATAGTTTTCGGGGCTTTAATGGGTGCCATGTATATCGGTCAGCAGTTTTTACAAAACGTTCTCAGCTACTCAACACTAGATTCCGGACTTGCAATTTTACCAGCAGCATTACTCATGATTTTAGTAGCACCACAATCCGCCAAGCTCGTTGAGTCCCATGGCTCCAGATTCACTCTGCTTGCGGGTTACGTATTCTGTTTGTTAGGTTTCCTGGCGATGTTATTCTTATGGCAGGATCACATACCCTATTGGAAGGTTGGGTTGGCTTACGCCTTTGTAGGAATTGGGGTTGGATTAGCTGGAACTCCGGCTTCCCATTCTCTTACAGGTTCAGTTCCGGTTAAACGGGTAGGTATGGCTTCAGGAACCGCAGACTTGCAACGTGATTTCGGCGGCGCAATAATGACTTCCATATTTGGAGCGCTGCTTACAGCCGGTTATGCCAGGTCAATTGCCTCACAAATTAACAATTTACCCGCTTCTGCCCAACAGCAAATTACCAGCAGCATAGAAGTGACACTTCAAAAATCATTCTCCAGTGCTGCTGCCCTTGCACAACAGAATCCAGAATATTCAACACAGATCATAAATGCTGCAAAATATTCATTTTTAGCAGGCGATCATTGGACTTACTTTGCAGGGATGGTTGCCATCCTAATCGGGGCGGCCATAGTATTCTTCAAGTTTCCGAAAAAAGAGGAAGAGGAAAAATTACTGGCCCAGTACCAAGAAACGGACGTTGAAAACCAGGGAAAATAAGGTTGAACCTCAAGGACGGTTATATGATACTTTTTGCGTTCCTGCTACTGGCTGGCATGGATTAGTGGAATTTGATGGTGCCATGGCATTTCTTTTCAAGAGAACTTGCCCGGCGTATTAGGGTGCATAAAATTAGGAGAGTTCACTATGAAAAAAATAGATTACATCAATCCCGAGAATATGGCAAAACCTAGAGGATATTCACATGCTATATCGGTTACTGGAAATCACCAGACCATTTATATCGGGGGTCAGAATGCAGTTGATGAAAACAGAGCCCTCGTAGGTAAGGATAGTCTTAAAAAACAAACAGAACAGGTTTTGACCAATATTGAGAAGATCTTAGAAGAATCAGATGCTAAACTTGAGAATGTGGTTAAGTTCAACATCTACCTGGTTCCGGGACAGAACCCACAGGATGGATTTCAAGTTTTCCAGGAAAAATGGGGAAATAATCCAAATTATCCAGCCATAACTGTTTTATTTGTAGCGGGACTTGGAAATCCAGATTGGTTGGTTGAAATTGATGCAATGGCAATAATTCCTGAATAATCAAGCCTACACACAATAATAGATAGTAACTATCACTATAGGATTAAAAACTAATAATAGGCCTTCTAAACAAATCAGAGATTAAAGCATGGATACTAGAGATGGGCACTAAAATAGTTCCTAACATCATACTTAGCTCATACAACAAACTGCTCCTTGGATCTGCTCTGCCCCTCAGTCGGTTGAAAAAAGAACTCCAGGGAATTCCATAGGTATTTCCAATCATGATAGTGCGAATAGAACCAAGGATACCCGTTGCCTTAGATATTCCATAAATTTCTACAATACGCTGCCATGATTCCTTGGAAGGGTTTCCCCGAGTATCTGCATAATGCTGGGCAAACATGATCCCTGCCATTTCATCACCAGGAACATCATCTACGATTCCCCTGAGCATCTTCTGAATTTCTTCATTGCTCATCCCACTTTCAAGAGCCCTTTTGGAGTGGGCGTAAGAACATATTGCACAGCCATTTACTTCAGTTACCGCAAGCATGATCCTTTCAATAAATTTTGAACTTAGTTCTCTGTTCCTTTTAGCCCTAAACATGTATTTTATGGTTCGTATTCCATTATAAAAAATCCAGTAAGACTCCTTAACTGAGTAAAGTTTCCTACCAAACTCCGTTTCAACTTTTTGGAGTTTGTGTTTTTCTTTGATTTTCATGACACATTCCTTCAGATTAGAACCGTATGATATTAAGCAATACATTATTCAGAGTTAAAAATCTTAATCATTCCCGAATAAATCTAAACCAAACCGTGTGCAAAAAAACCATACACTCGATCTTTAACAAATTATTCAAGTGTAAGATTAACCTTCGATATGAATATTGAATTTTAATAAATACGAATATAATGAGTTTCAATACGAATATAATGAGTTTCAATACGAATATAATGAGTTTCAATACGAATATAATGAGTTTCAATATACTATTAAAAAAAAATAAGGAATATGATGATTTTACTTTGCTGCTCCGTCTCTGCAGAAGTATCCCATGGGTTCGCCCTTCATTAATTCATTTTCCTTAAATACTGGACATTCTACGCATTTACATTCTTCATGGAAATAGAGATCGCTGCATGTTGCTTTTCCACTGGCACAATAGACACCTGGAACATCTGTGGGCTCAATCATGGTCGCTATGTCCACATCTTCAGCCATCATCTCTTGAATCTTTTTCATTTTTCCTTTAACACAGTCACTGGTAGCTTGCACTGGACATGTGCTACAAAGACATTTCATCACGTTTTCCGCAGTAAATTCTATTTTCCCCAATTAAATCCCTCCTACTTCTGATTGTAATATATTATATTTTTCAATCTATTAATTACTTGTCACAGCAAAATATTTATTAATTGAATTTAAAGCCCGGAAATCACATAATTTAAAAAAAAACAGTTAAAATTTACATTATATTACAACTTTATGTTATTCTGATTTAGTTTGTAGGAAAAAATTCATTAAGATTTAGTATGATAAATAAAAGATAATGGGGGTTAAATGATGGGTGAAAATTTAACTATTTTACAATTGAATGATAGCCATGCTTATCTGGATATACATCAAGAATTGTTCTGGGACGGTGATCATGCAAAATATAAGTTAGCCGGAGGTTTCGCCAGAATTGCAACTATATTCAATAAAGTTAGAGAGGAGAATCCCAATAAAACTTTGGTTTTTGATTGTGGAGATACCATTCACGGGACTTATCCAGCGGTGAAAACCAAAGGAGAAGCTTTGATACCCATCTTAAACTATTTGGACTTCGATGCCATGACTGCACATTGGGAATTTGCATATGGACCGGAACATTTCAAAAAACTAACAAAAAAATTGAATTACCCCATGATAGCTATTAACTGCTACCATGAGTCCGATAATGAGCTTTTTTTCGAGCCATGGATTATTAAAGAGGTTGGTAAAACACGGATAGGTATTATAGGCATTGCTGCAACCATAGTTGATAAAGTCATGCCCGCGTCATTCAGTAAAGGAATATACTTCACCCTTGGTAACCAGGAATTACATTATTACATTGAAAAATTGCGAAACCAGGAGAAAGTAGATCTAATTATCGTCATCTCCCATTTAGGTTTCCCACAGGAAATGAAGTTAGCCAGGGAAATAGATGGTATAGATGTGTTATTAAGTTCACATACCCATAATCGACTTTATAAACCCGTTCTTGTGGATAATACCATCCTCATTCAATCAGGTTGTCATGGTTCTTTTATTGGACGATTAGATCTATCCATATCCCACGGAAGAGTGGTTAAATTCCAACACAAACTAATAACTGTATCCGAGAATATTCAGCCGGATCATGAGGCAGATGATCTTGTAAAACACGTTTTAAATCCTTATAATGATAAATTAAATCAGGTAGTTGGGTATACTGATACAGGCCTTAATCGTAACACCGTGTTGGAGTCTACCATGGATAATTTTCTTTTGCAAAGTCTTTTAAAGGAAACTGGTGCCCAAATAGCATTTTCTAATGGTTGGAGATATGGTGCACCAATTCCACCGGGAAAAGTTACTCTAAACGATCTTTACAATATAATTCCCACAAATCCTCCTGTTTCCACTGTGGAGTTGACTGGTAAAGAAATTTGGATGATGATGGAAGAGAACTTGGAGC
This sequence comes from Methanobacterium sp., assembly GCF_016217785.1. Taxonomy (NCBI): domain Archaea; kingdom Methanobacteriati; phylum Methanobacteriota; class Methanobacteria; order Methanobacteriales; family Methanobacteriaceae; genus Methanobacterium; species Methanobacterium sp. The sequence goes on along the minus strand of NZ_JACRGA010000005.1, from coordinate 374,752 downwards.
ATTTATTTTCTAGAGATCCTTATAATCAAATGGGAGGGTATCTAAAAAGATGCATGGGCATTAATTTATATTTTAAAGTGGAAAATCCCCCAGGACAACGTATCCAGGAACTATTTGTGAAAGGGAAAAAACTGAAAATGAATGAAACATATTTGGCAGCCTACGTTACCAGCCAGGGTGTTCCTCCCAATTATGGTAAAAAAAAGAAGCATTTAGACGTGAACGCAGTAGAAGCAATGCAAAAATACCTATCCCACAATCAACCAGTAATATCAGAAATTCAAGGTACAGTAATAGCAATCTAAAAAAAAATGAAATAGTTAAAAAAATTAGTAAAATTTTTTATCTTAAAATTAAACAACTTTTATTCAATGGTTTAAAGAATTAAGATTGAATAAAATTAATTAAAAAAAAAGATAGGACTCATTAGGAGTCTTGAGAATATTCGGGGCTTTGAAGCATGGAAGGATGCGCATGGTAAAGTATGGCCACGTAGGTGGCTGAAACGCCCCGGTTCAGGTCTTGCTGAACAATCCCACGGTCCTCATTTTTGTTCCAGATGGTCAGACTTTCCTTTCCCCTTTCATTTCCATACTTGAGCATGTTATTGAGATTGGAATACTGGAAATCATGTTTTTTAGGGGTTAGTTCGTTCCCTATTTGCCAGTACTTATCTTTATCATTGATCCATCCGCAGTGTGGGGCCGAGAAGGTGTCTGAAATGTAATGAGATGCAACACCAAAACACCAGGCTGCTTCTTTATAATTTCCCTTTTCATAGGCTACTTTCCCCTTATCCAACCATTCATTGGTCCGGGGGTAGCTACCAGGGTAGCCATGGTTAACTTTATCTCCAGAGATAGTGTCAGGATAGGTGGATCCTTCTTTCATTACTGCAATGTAAGGTTTAAGATTATTCTGTACATCAGAAGGAAGGTTAGTATAAACTTCATCTACTATTTTTTTATGGGCTGTCCATTCCCAAGCAGTTACCGGTGATATTATTAAGAAGAAAAAACCTGCGAATAGCACTATTTTAAACATATTGCCCATGTAACTCCCCCTTTAGAAACCCTTTATTTTATTAAGATATAATTTCACACCATGATAAATACAGGAACTAGCTAATGTGACAGTCTTCACAAAAGATTGATTGTTTTTCTAATAAGGTCTGTTTTTAGCTAAAATGGATTGATGAGTATTTCTGATTAGTTTGTGGGAAAAATTAGGGGATCTGCTATTTATCTCGAGATGCGTGAAATTTGATCTTGAGATTAGGAATAATATGATTTTAAATATGATCATTCTTTTTTTTAAATTATGAATCATGTATTACCTATTAAATATTGGAGAAATCTACACAATGCCACTATAAGTCCTGTAAATACCACAATACCATTAATTAAGCTTTAATTTTTAAAAATAAGATTATTCTATTATAATTGTGTGCTCTGAGGAATAATCTCAGTTAACAATAATGTGTTAATAATAATTTTTGCCCATGAGGGGAAATATTTATTACTTAATAAATTAATAATAGTTATAACAAGCATATTAACAGGGTGGGATATATGATGAGAATAAGCATGTCATTACCGAAAAAACTTTTAAACGATTTTGATGAGGTTTTAAAGGATAGAGGATATAATTCAAGGTCTAAAGGTATTAGAGATGCCTTGAAAGATTATATTGTGCGTTATCAATGGATGAAAGAGGTGGAGGGGGACCGGGTGGGAATAGTAGCTGTTATCTACGACCACCACTACACCGGAGTGATGGAAGACCTCACCGACATCCAGCACCAGTTCCGGGACTACATAAACGCCACCATGCACATCCACATGACTGAGAAGAACTGTCTGGAAGTTATAGTAGTTAAAGGAGACGCCCAACAAATCCGAAACCTAACTGAGCAAATCATGAGACTTAAAGGTGTGGAACACGTCAAACTCACCACCACTTCTGGTGGAGAACAATCATAAACCAATGATTATCTAAAAAAAATCTAAAAAAAATTTTCCCCTATTTTATGAAGGGATTTATTAATTTTAGTTTTTAAGCCCATCTGAAGCGCACCCATACAGGGGCCCGGGGTTTACCCTTTACAATTTCATTGGCTTTGATCTCTGCAGGTAAGGGGCGGGTGGTTAAAAGCACATCAACATCATCGGGTAAATCAACATCGATTGCTGCCTTATTTTTTTCTAATAAGTTCAATATTTCCCCTCGACGGTAGTCACTGAAACCTGTGCCCACTTTACCAAAGTACTGGCCATCTTTCTCCAAAATCAGTGCTCCGAATGCTATGCTTCCGGTACTTTTGGTTGCCCCAATTACATTAACATCGACGGTTTCCGATCTTTTGAGTTTCAACCAGTTCCCTGATCGCTTACCCGCTTCATATTTGGAACTGGCATCTTTGAGGATTAACCCTTCATAACCCTCTTTAAGTGCTTTCTCAAAATCTTCTTTTACTGATTCCGTGGTTACTATTTTAAAAGGAATTATCCGAATATGTTCCCCCTGATTTGCAGCATCTAACAACACTTTTTTACGCTGGACCAGTGGTTTACCAGTAAGATCTTCACCTTGAAAGCGGAGAATGTCAAACAGGTTAAGAGTTGCCGGTATTTTCCTTGATAAAAGAGAAATTTTCAGTTTATCTTCAGTGTTACGTCTTAAAAGCTTCCGGAATCCCCCCGGAACCGTGAGCTCCCCGTCTAAAATCCAGTTGTTTCCTTTCACATTTTTTTCAAGATCCATGATGATTTCAGGGAATTTATATGAGCTTTCAATGTGTCTACGGGTCCATAGAGTAATATTATCCCCTTCACGCATTGCTATGATCCTCTCACCATCGAGTTTAGGCTCGCTGATCCAGACACCGGATAAATTCAAATCCCCCTCCATTAATTTGCTGAGCATGGGCTCCCACATTTCCATACAAACGCACCCATTCTATTCTTCCATCATTGCCAACATTTTTTCCAGTTCTTTTTCCAGGGATCTGGTTTCTGGAGGTTTTATCTCAGGTATTATCTCCTCACCAGCAGCTTTTTTCTCAATAAGCTCCATTAACTGCTGATTATATGTTTCAGAATAACTGGTCCAGTCAAAATCAAAGGTCATACTATCTGCCACTTTAACTGCTTTTTCAAGGAGGTCTTCATCAACTTCGGACTGGATGATCTCCACTTCCTCCTGTGATCTTACCTGTTCAAAATAGAGTAACTGCGTTAAGAGAAACCCGTTTTCATGGGATTGTAACATACCTATATATTCGTTGTTGCGTTGAACCCATTTTACCACTGCCACTTTTTCTTTCTTTTCCAGGACTTTCCTGAGCAGGTGGAAACTCTTTCCAGTACCACCTTTTTTGGGATTTTCAGTTCCAAGGTAGTATGGTTTGGAAAGGGAAATTCCAGGTATTTCACTGTACTTGCAGAATCCCGTTATTTCCATGGTCCTGGTGGAGAATGGGTGGAGATTTTTTATCTCCTCATCGGTGAACTGGATGCATTCCCCGGCAATATCTATTGCTTTAACAATTTCATGGGGTTTAAGTTCTTTACCATCCTTTTCACAAACCTTTTTATAATGAACCCTGCCACAGTCTGTTTTATGAACTAGGTGAAACCCTATGTGGAGATTTTCACTTGCAGCGTACAGTCTGATGGGTATAAAAATAGTTCCGAATTTTAAAGAGCCTGACCAGATAGATCTCATAAAATACATCTCCTGGTGTTGTATATGTTATAAAAAGAAGTAATAGTTTGTTATGTAAATTAGTAATAAATTTATTATAAAAAGAAGTAATAGATTCTATTGTAAAAGAAATAGTTCTCTTGTAAAAAGAAATTTTAAGCTAATAAAAGGAGTAAGGAGAAAAGAATATAGGGTTTTCTGTAAAAGTAATTTCAATACTGGGCATGATAGTATCAGAATGGTTTAATACGTCTTTAAGTTAGGATATTTTTTTAATCTTATGATTGTTCTAAGTTTAGTCTCCTTTTTTATTTCAGTTTACGGTTCCGGTCTTTGTTCTGGCCCCCTAATTTATGAGCGTAATCAACGATTTCCATCATGTGCCTGTATTTTAACTCCGGTGTGATGTGAACTACTTTTCTATCGATTTTATGCTTGTATCTTCCATAAAAATTAGTTTTAATCGTTTTGTACTTCTCATCCATGGTTGAAATGTAATAATATGACAGTTCCATGTCTTTTTCTGTGTTGAATAAGTTTTCCATTTCACAAGTGATCTCATCCAGTATTCCCTGGGCCAGGTTTAAATCATTGACACTTATTGATCTTCCTTTTTCACATTTATGGGCATTGATCTGGTAGATTCCGTCCAGGTATTCTGTAAGGTTACTGTGCCATTTCCGAAAATCATTCCCGGAAAAAACCAGCAGGTCTTCCTTTTTCTGGAATAAGTGGGGCTGATAGGTCAGTATATCCCTCCGGTCCACAATACCGTAACTGTATTTCATCTAAACCATCGTTATTACATTACAAACCAGGTAATCTTGATTGTCAATGGATCAATACCTAAAGCTGTTTAAAACCTGCAAAGATATTTAATACAAGCCAGAAAGCTATTTTGACCAGCTAAAACATAAGGATTCCGCGGTGACCACTTCACTTGAAGATTCAGCGACCATTTCGGGTAGATCAGCATCATCATAGATGTAGGTATCCAGATAGGTTTGTAATGGTTTTTTACTGAAAATATTCTCTAAATTCAAATCCATAATGCGGATGCGTTCCATAATTTTAGGCCAAAGCCCAATAACACCCCATTCCTCACTCCGATCCAGACTCATATTCAATCGGGTGATGTGGTCTATCTGCATAGCCATGGACTGGTACATTCTTCTGAACTCTTCTCTGGTTAAAATAATAACTTCTTCATGTTCATTGAATAATTCCGGATGATAAATCTGCACTCTCCGTCCGCAAAGCACTCCCTGACTTACCCTCAAAATTATCACCTCCCTTACTGTGGTGGTGAAGTACTATAACCCCCCCATAAGTCATGGTTATTGGGGTAGAGAGTGTGTATGAGAAGTACAGGTAATAAACCGGACCACTTCACTTAATATTTTAATGGGATTTGTCCCTTACAAATAACAGATTTTACCTTTTTAATAAGAAGATGAGTTAATAATAGAAGAGGAATTGCTTAAAAAAATAAGAGAAGTCACCTTAAAACAAGCCACTCTCCTTCAACTTATCCTCTGTCCATTGAGCCCGTTTATCTACCTTTTCTTTGATGAGTAAGGTTAAAGCAAAACTTACTGCAGGGAATATTGCCAGCATTCCTATGCAGTACCAGAAATTACTCCATAAAACTCCAGCAATCACTTCGCGCATTGCCCCAATGGCATAGGTCAGGGGCAGGTAGGGGTTTATGGCCTGGAAAAATGGTGGTAGAATTTCCACCGGGAAAGTTCCTCCTGTTGCAGTTATCTGAAAAACCAGTATTATGATGGCCATTGCTTTGCCCGCATTCCCGAAAGCAGATGTCAGGGAGTAAACCACAATCATAGCACACAAACCAATATACAATGTGGTCAGAGCAAACAACACTGGGGATGAAACCTGTATTTTCATGAGCAATGCCCCTACTGCAACCACTGCCGACTGTAATATACTGATTATTAAAAATAATCCCATTCTACCCAGATATACAGTTTCAGCACTGTATTGTTTCACAGATTTAACACGGGATTTAACACGCATGGTAATCATAGCCACCGCTATAATACAACCAATCCACAGAGATATGGCAATGTAGAAGGGAGAAAGGGCAGAACCATAATTATCTACCGGATAAACATGTTTTTTATCCAGTTCCACCGGACTTTCAAAGTAACTTTTCACACCATCCTGATCCACATCTGAAAAGGCAATTAACCGATCCAGATCCGCTTCATCCACTGAGTTAAGCTTGGCAGCAGCCGTTTGAATGGAACCTTTAAACTCCGGCCACTTAGAATTAGCTAATCCCAGTTTTGAAGATGCTTCACTGATGGTTTGACTTATGTTATCCCGATTATTTGCCAGTAGGTTAATGGCATTGTCCATCTGGTCAATGGAACTTTTAAGTTGATTTAACTTGCCTGAAGGATCGTTACCGTTTTTGATGTCTGATTCTACCTCTTCCAGGAGGGTGAGCACTGTGCCTGCCTTGGAAATATCATCTTCAACCTGGGCAATGATTGGTTTTAACTGTTCATCCCCGGTTGCATCGTAAAGTGTGGTTAAAATAGCATCAAGATACTTTAAGCCAGTTATCACATTATTAACCACTAATTCCATATCATGAACTGTTACAAGAGCTTTTGAGGGGTCAGTCTGGATGTAATTGTATAATGTATCATATTTTGCTTTAACATAATTGGATTCACTCTGTATCTGGGGTAACTCCCCACTGAATTGTGGCCAGATTCCATTTACAGTGCCCATAACTGAATTAGCCTGGACCAGAGTGGCATCAATATCTCCCAACTTTCCATTCAATTCATTTACCATTGATCTGGTTTTAAGGAACTGTGCCTTGTTCTCCTTGGCCAACTCCCCCACATCACTGAGTTTTCCGAATATGATACCATCAATGGTCTGGACCACTTCATCATTGATTTTGGTCTGGATGGTATCCGCACCAGAATTGGTCATCTTGGGAGCAATGGCATTGAGTTTATCATTGACCAGGTACTCTATGCTGGCCTGCTGGGGGTTGGATGTGTCAATTGATAGTATGGTCTGGCTGAAATTGTCAGGTATTATAAGAGCAGCATAGTAATCCCCATTTTTAACACCATCACGTGCTGTTTCCTCATCAACGAATTGCCAGCTGAACTTTTCATTACTTTTAAGTTCCTCAACCAGCATGTTTCCAATATTGTACTGGGTTCCATTCAAATTGTAACCTGAATCCTCATTGGCCACGGCCACTTTAATATTGGAAGTCAATGCATAGGGATCCCAAGTTGCCTGGATGTTCATCAATGCATAAAGGGAGGGAATGAGGATAATCACCATCAGAACAAATAAAACCACTGGGTTATTTTTAATAGCTTTAATATCATTTTTAAAGATTTCTCTTGCGCCTTTAATCATTAAAATCAATCCTAATAAATTGATAAGGAATAGATAAAATTAATCACAGATAATGAAGATATAATGTCCATTTTCATCCTATAAAAACATTTCCCAGATTATTAATCATGTAAAATTTATTTAATCCAGTATGTTCCCAGGAAACAAAACAAGATAAAACGAAATTTAAGAGAAAACAGAATTAATCAGCTTACTAATCAGAACTTTATAATTAAACATTTAATATAGTTATTTATTAGGAATCTGAGAATTATATTAGGAATCTGAGAATTATATATAAATGAACTTTTCAAGAACATGAGCTCTTTGAAGATACTCCCCAATTATGATTTAACCCCATGAAAAATCATTCAAGTCTGAAGAAGAAAAACGCAGCACGTTACATGGCAAGAATGTTTCTCAGCCTGCTTGCCCAAGGAATAATATTCTTCTCAGCTGCAGGGACCCTTGAAATACCCCGTGCATGGATTTTTTTTATCATGACCTTCTTTTATTATCTTATTTCTACCATAATCCTCTTCAAGATAACCCCCACCCTGGTTAATCAGCGAGGAGGACCTGCATTCGAAGACAACACCCCCACATGGGATAAAATTATTCTTTTAACCTACACTGTACTGGGACTTTACGTACAGATCTTCATTGCTGGATGGGATGTAGGTCAACTGCACTGGTGGCCCCTGGGTATGGAAAGTCTGATTGCAGGGCTTGTTCTATATCTAATCTCAGTTATCCTAATTATGTGGGCTATGGTTAAAAATCCCTTCTTTGAGGCTTCGGCACATATACAGGCGGATCGGGGACAAGAAGTTGTGAAAACAGGCCCTTATAATTTTATTAGACATCCAGGTTATCTTTCAGGAATTTTATGGCATGTTGCAGTACCTCTGATAATAGGATCCTCTTTAGCTCTCTTATTCTCTTTGAGTGTGATAATTCTCCTGTTAATTCGCACATATCTTGAAGATTGCCTCCTCAAGGAGGAACTAGAAGGATATTACCCCTATTCTCAACAGGTGAAATACCGGCTTTTGCCCGGGCTCTGGTAGATAACTCCATAATAATTTTCTAAACCTCTTGCTTAAATTCTAAAACCATATTTAAGGCAGAGTAAGATATAACAAACATAACCCATCTTATATTATTGTTCAATATTAATTGTGGAATTAAAATTTTAATGAATTTACAGATGAGAATTTAGTTAACTACAGATGAAAGAATTTTAGTTAATTACCGATGAAAATAATAAGATATTTTCACAGGAACTCTAATAATTTTATAATACCAAGTGAGTGGTGAATTTTTATGGCTTTTCATGTTATGCTGGTCCCTACCCTAGGCTGCCCTTCAGACTGCGAGTATTGCTGGAGTTCTGAGGAAGGTTCTCCAATAATGAATATTAATATTATCAAAGAGACTGTAAAATGGCTTAAAAATTTCCGAAAAGAACCAGTGACCTTCACATTCCATGGTGGAGAACCACTCCTGGCAGGATATGATTTTTTCGCGGAAGCACTGCCCCTCCTGGCGCATGAGTTAGCCCATCTTAAACCCGCCTTCGCCCTGCAGACTAACCTGTGGACCCTCACCCCAGAAATGGCCCAGCTATTTAAAGATTACAACATACCCCTTGGTTCCAGTCTAGACGGTCCAGAGGAACTTAACGACCTGCAGAGGGGAAAAGGTTACTACCAAAGGACCATGAAGGGATACAAAATTGCTAAAGAGCGTGACTTGCAGGTTAACTTCATCTCCACCTTCACATCATATTCCATCCACTATAAAGAGGATATTTTTAACTTCTTCCTGGAAAATGGTTTGAACCTTAAGTTACACCCCGCACTCCCATCATTGAGGGATGATAACCCTGAAAAATGGGCTTTGTCTCCTGAAGAGTATGGGGAGCTTTTGATATATCTCCTGGATCAGTATCTGGAGCATATGGACCAAATTGAGCTTAAGAACATTGACCACCTATGTAAATGTGTTTTTATCCGCAGAGGAGTGGTCTGTACCTTTGTAGACTGTATGGGTGACACCTTTGCAGTGGGTCCTGATGGGAGCATTTACCCCTGTTACCGTTTCGTGGGAATGCCAGAATACGTGATGGGTAACGTGAAGGATCATCCCAGTATGGAGGATCTTGCCCAATCTGATGCCTGGAAGCTTCTCCATGATTTTAAGGATTATGTGGATTCAGAATGCAAAAGATGTTCCTACATTAAATTCTGTCGGGGAGGATGTCCCTACAATGCTCTTTCCATCAATGAAGAGACTGGTAAAACTGAGATTAGTGGAGTAGACCCCCACTGCACAGCTTATAAGATGATATTCAAGGAAATAACCATGCGAGCCACCAAGGAAATGCTGGGATCCAGTATGGGAATGATTCCCGATGGATCCGGTATGGACCAAAAATCAAAGAAGGGAATAATGTCCATAATGCTTAAACCCTCCTAGTTATTCCCGGATTTTATGATTTAACGATTCAAAACAAATTTATGATCAACAAAAGATTTAATAAAAAATTATTCAATACTTAAACCCATAATGTTTTCATCCCAAATGTTTCATTTTATTAAATACAATTTAAGAATGAATAACCTAAAAAAAAGAGATAAAAAAATATAACGAGATGACCTGATATGAAAAGAAGTACACCAGTAATTATAGGCGTTCTACTTATCTTAGGAGTGGTTGCCTTGGGTTACTTCGCTGAATCCAACTCTGGAAGTAACAATACAACCAACAATAGCAGTTCCAATCAATTCAACCTTCTGAAGAAACCTAATTTAACTGATCAGACACAGACCAGCCCGACAGTTGAAAGCCAATCCTCAAGTACAGATGTAACTACCACCAATGACACTGTGCAAAACAGCACTGAGAACCAAACAACAACTGTTACTCAAACATCTCCAGTTTGAATCGTTAATCATGAAAAACATGCCATCTCACTAGAAACATGGTCATATCAACCTATAAGACATGAAAATTAATCACCCTTACTTGGAGGCAATCATATGAATTTAGGTAAATTAAATGAAAAATGCCCTGAATGTGGTTCAAAAGATAAAACCCTTAACCGACGTTTAGATTCTCAACATCGTGCCTTTGGCACAACCCAGACCCTTGCATGCAGTGACTGTGGTTATGTGTTTAAATCCCGTGAAGATGAAAAGGAATAGGACAAATAAGTAGGAATGCATCCTGCTTATTTGAACCCCTTTTTTAAATACTTTAAATATCCCAATTTATTACTCTCAAAAACTCATTTTTAAATTAAAACCCCTGTTGAATTTTTTTATTAAATTGTTTTATTTTTAAACTGTTTTTAAATTCTAATTTTCATTCTGAATTCAACTAAGCGTTTACCATTAAATGAGTGAATTTATGAAGTTCAATGATGGTTAACTTCGAGCCAGCACATGATGATAAAAACTCCTATGAGGGTGGGTCACATAAATTGTATTTCTAAGAACTTCTTATAATTAACTAATAGAAGGAATGGATAGGGGGATATTTGAATGGAAGTTGAATTCAATTTGGAAAACCTTAATGAATGTCTTTGTGACTGTTGTCCCGTTCAAAATAGATCAAGATGTGCTCTGGATAAAATGAAAATAATGCAGGAAATTGCACAGGAAGATCTGGACTCCAGAATGATGATTGAAGAGGAAAGAATCCCTGCACTGTACTGTGCCAAAGAAAAAGAAGTTTTAAAGGGTTTGGAAACTAACCAGGAATGCCAGTGCGATAAATGTCTGGTGTGGAAAGAGAACAACCTATTTAGTGGTGAACCACCAGGCTACTTCTGCAGGGAAGGAAAGGGCTAGATAAAGAGTAACTGCAGGATTATTTATGGACTGCAGGATTTTTATTGATTGCAGGTTATTTACTGAAACTAATTTATTTAGGAAACTATTTATTAATGAATTACGGGTTTAGTTCAATTGTTGAGATTATCCTCGCATATCCTATTATTTTGTGAAATTTTTAAAGGTCACATTAGTCATTAAAAGGATAAAATCATGATTTAATTGGAGATTCTGTTAATGTAACCAGATATTGTGGGCCTAAGTCCCTGAAACTCTGCAAAAATATAAATATAATGATAATCAGATAATCAAAAGAGTGGATTTGATGATGCGGAAAGATTTGATAATCATACCCATACTCCTGGTTGGAGTAATAGCGGGATCAGTAATGGGAATGGGTTACAGTCCTGCTGAGTTACCGGATGACAACCAGATTACAAATAGTAATATATCCACAAATACATCCACACCAGCCACAGTTGCCAACAATAGCACCCAACAAGCATCAACAACGCAGAAAGCCACAACTACAACCAGTACTCGCAGAACAACAAGCAGTACTTCCAATAACCAACAAACTAATACTCAAACGCAAGAACAAGCCGATAATAATCCTTCAGATGGAACAAGTAATGGTAATGTGACCGTCTAGGTAATAATTGTTTAACTTATTCTTTTAGACTGTTAACTTATTCTTTTAGATTTTAGTCATTTCATACTGAAAAAATTAACCTTTCTAAAATTCAAGATCAGTTAATTACATAATAATTTACATCAAAATTAGGGTATTAATGTTTATTACCCTAAAATTATTCTATGAATTATGAGATTAATTCCTATGAATTATGATATTCTATTTTATCCAAACTATTTGGGATGAGAATATCCAACTTGATTTTTAGTGGGATTTAAACAATCCATTAAAACATCATGCTAAATGGTTTAAAAAAGTAAAACTAATATATAAGAAAGAAAAAGGTTTGATAATAGTTAGGTTTGAGTTAAGTTTGAATATGATTCAATCACTTAATTTTGAAGAATAATGATAAAGGACTGATAATATGATAGTTAAGGAATGGTGCATGTACTGTGGGGAATGTGCTGGTGTATGCCCCCGTAACCTCATTGAAGTACGGGAAATCAGCTTAAATTTCAACGAAAAAGACTGTAAAGACTGCAATATATGTGTCCAGGTGTGTCCAGTGCAGGCCCTGGAAAAACGAGATGATTAGATGATGGAAACTGATATTTTGGTTATAGGTGCCGGTCCTGCCGGTTCAACAGCAGCCAAACACGCTGCCATTAATGGTGCCCGGGTAATTGTAATCGATAAAAAATCAGAGATAGGATCTCCCAAAAGATGTGCAGAGGGTGTCTCCAAGAAAGGTCTTGAAAAACTGGGAATAGAACCATCCCCACGATGGGTGACTAAAGAAGCCACTGGAGTGAGAATGGTCTCACCCAACGGCACTGCCGTGAATCTGACCGAGGAAAAAGTAAACCTCCCTGAAGCAGGTTACATCCTGGAGCGTAAGATCTTCGACAAGCACATGGCCATGGAAGCCGGTCGTGCAGGTGCTAAAATCATGGTTAAAACCCTGGCCACTGGCATGCGAAGGGAAGAAGACCAAGTAGTGGTTAACACGGCGCATATGGACCGGGAATTGGAGATCAAAGCAAAAATTGTAATAGCTGCCGACGGTCCTGAATCACGTGTGGGTAGATGGGCTGGACTTAAAACTGCCCTTAAACCTAAAAATATGGAATCTTGTGCACAATTTGAGATGGCGGGAGTCGATATGGCAGAACCAGACTGCATAGAATTCCACTTCGGCAGTGTAGCCCCAGGAGGTTATGCATGGATATTCCCCAAGGGAGATGACATAGCTAACGTGGGTCTTGGAGTTCTAACCACCATAACCGATAAAAGCGCATACCAACACCTTTTAGAGTTTGTGGAAAGCAACCCTGCCACTCAAAATGCTCAGCCAGTGGAACTCAACATAGGAGGAGATCCGGTGGGTGGATTACTCAAAAAAATGGTTGCAGATAATGTTCTGGTCACTGGAGACGCTGCCAGTATGGTAAACCCACTCACTGGTGGGGGTATAATTAGTGGTATGCTGGGAGGCCGTATAGCAGGCCAGGTCGCTGCCCAGGCTGTGGCTGATGGAGATTACTCCCATGAAAACCTTAAAATATACGAAAAACTCTGCGAAGAAGAACTGGGAGAATCATTCCAAAAATACTTGAAAGCCAAAGAATACCTCCTAAGCCTTTCTGATACAGAATTAGACACCATTGCCGAAGCTTTCAAGGACAGTGACTTTGAAACCATTAACACCAAAGAAATGGTTAGAAAACTGGTTAAAATCTCACCAAAAGCTCTTTTAAAGTTAGGTAAATTATTCTGAGTTTATTTAAAAAGGTTCTGCCCTGTTTTAAGAGATTTAAAGGTTCTTTTTAACCTTTAAACTTTTTCCTACTTTTTTTATAATTATCATCTTTACATTTTCTTCTAAATTTCCAGGCATATTTTATTGTTTTGAAAAATTCTTTCTTTGATTAATATGATTTTCTAGATATGAAAATCAATTACTTAGCTTAAAAATAACACCCAGCTTGAAAATCAATTACTTAGGTGAGTATTATTTACATTACGGATATTTCAATTTACTAAAAAACAATTACCAATATACAGATGATGAAAAATACCATAGCCACCTGGTGGTACAATATATCTGCCAGATGGAACATGGACTCCTTATTTGTAAATAATGATAGATAAAGTGGCACAGCCGCAAGGAAAGATGGTAAAATAGCCACCGCAAATTGTATTAGATTCATGTCCCCAGAGTAAAGCATGTAAAGGAGTACTCCACCCCCCATAATCCCCACCAGACTGGCATCCTTGGACTGTGATTTGTACATGAGATAGGTGCCCATACCTGCCAAGTACATAAACAGATAAACCGAGAGTGGAACCATGAACACGTCTCCCAATAGCACCGCACATGATGCCAGGCGCAGCACTGAATTGGTGGCTGTGCTGAAAAAAGGAGCCAAACTTGTTTCCTTGAGGCGGACGGGTGGAACAGTATATATTAACTGATTAATCAACATCAATGACATTATAAATGTGAAAGCAGGTGGAAAAGCTAGAAATGATATTATGAATACTGCGGAGGTTAAAATCCCCACAAAAAGGAGTATGAACTCTTTATCCACCCTGTTCTGGATAAATGCACGATTCTGTTTTTGACGATCCCTCCGATCCATATCCAAATCTGTCAGGTCATTAAGGGTGTAAAGAGCACCCCAAAGGACCGAAACCATTACCAAACCACCTAAAATCTCCAGAGGATTGTTAATTGGAATATTGGAAAAATAGGCATAGGTAAGTGCCAGTAAAAACATGTTGGCATTTTTAGATGCCCATGTCATACGGGTGGACTTTATCAGGGTTTTTATCATTTAAAACTCCACTTACTATTATATGATAATCATATCTGGGGAATAATCAAACTTAACCACTCATAAACCTGTTTTTATGGCCTGACATATAAAACGGGGCTTATTACCATATTTTTTAATGTAACATTTCACTTCATCACTATTAGTATCACTTAAATGGCTTTTTACTATATTTATGGTTTCCTCTTCTGAGTAAGATATCTCCACCACTTCAAATGGAATTTCCAGTAGTGCCACCGCCAATCTGGAGAGGCATCCCATGTCAGTGAATAAATCCTTCTTCTTACCCCCCATGTTAATTCTCCAGGCAGTCTGCAATACCATATTCACATCCTTAAATTCATTCCGGTGTTTCAAATACCCATAGATACACATTAAATAAAAATTAAATGATTTAAAACCATTATAATCTGTCCACTGACTGAATCCAGCACATTCTTCATTGATAAAATGATAATCATGAAACTGGTCAGCGAATAAAACTGCATCAAATTTTTTTAAACCATCAAATAGACTCTCATGTGATTTGACTCCCAGATCTTTTTTCATGGATTCTATCATCCAATTAAATACATCCTGAGAATTCAAATCCAAAGAAGGAAGCGGTAGTTTGGCCTCATAAAAATTTAAGCCCAACTCCTTCACTGCAGAGTATATGTTGGTGGATTTACCAGTTCCCGGGGCGCCCACCACGTGCACAATACGCCCCCCGTGATCTGGAAGTTTCTGGAAGGTTAAAAGAAGGTTCTGATAGGATCTGGTGACTACAAAAGTCTGGTTTTCCTCCTGATCCTTTACCTTGTATCCATTCATGGTTAACCTCATAAAATTATCATCAAATATATAAAAGTATATTGAACTCATCGGGATATAATAATATGATGATTAAATAAAAAAGAGGTAATGAGCCATGGTTCCAGATTCACCCGGTGAAAAAAAGGGAATAGAAGACACCCCTGAAAACAGGGAAAAATGTCACTGCCACTACTGTCCTAGTTACCCCAAAAACTGTGAAAATAGAACGCTTTACTGTGCTACAGGTTCCAGTGAGTGTAAAATCCCAGTGAACGGTTGTATCTGTAACACCTGCCCCATCTACTACGAGTACCATCTCCAGGACATTTATTACTGCGGCAGAGAAGAGGTAGGGGAGAGCAAAACATTCCTGCGGAAGCAGAATACGGATGAAGATCCTTATTTTTACCAGAAAATGGTTGAAATAAAAGACAAAACCCGGAATATAAGTACTTTGGCCTCCATGGGTTCAACCAAGAAAATACCCTTCACCCTTGATGATCTTCACTTCTTACCTGCTCAAGTTAAGCAAATTCCCCTTAATCAGGAGGATCCGGTGAACACATACGTGACCATCGGCCCTGCATCCCGAAGACCCCTGATTGTTTCATCCCCTATTCTAATTTCGGGAATGAGTTTTGGAGCTGTGTCACGTAATGTGCGCATGGTTGTCTCCCAAACCGCAGCCCAATTGAGTATTGGGTTTAACACCGGAGAAGGAGGAGTTCTGAACGAGGAAAAAGAAACAGGCCTGGAAATGATGATAGTACAGTACTCCACCGGGCGCTTTGGTTTAAATGAAGAACTACTTCGATCAGCTGCTGCTGTGGAGATACGGTTCGGGCAGGGAGCTTACCCGGGTAAAGGCAGTTATCTTCCGGGTGAAAAGATAACCCCGGAAGTAGCAGAGGTGAGGGGTATTGAAAAGGGCCAGGCCGCTTATTCTCCTGCACATCACCCTGACATTACCAGTGTCCGGGAATTGGAAGAAAAAATATCATATTTACGAGAACTCACTAGTGGAGCTCCCATAGGAGCTAAAATTGGGTGTGGTCATGTGGAAGATGACATTGAAATCCTGGCTAATGCCGGAGTTGATTTTATTGCCCTGGATGGATTTGGTGGGGGAACTGGAGCCACTGCCGAATATGCTAGGGACAATACTGGAATTCCCATTGTGGCTGCCCTTCCCCGTGCCCATAAGAAACTGGTAAAAATTGGACTTCGTGACCGGATCAGTCTTATTGGCGGAGGCGGTCTGAGGACATCTGCAGACTTTGCTAAATGCCTTGCTCTAGGTGCAGATGCAGTTTACATTGGCACCGCCGCCCTCATAGCAATGAACTGCCAGCAATATCGTGTCTGCTACAGTGGACTATGCCCCACCGGTGTGACCACCCAGAATCCACAGCTAATGCAACAATTAAATGTTAACGAGGGTGTGGAGAAACTATCCAATTTCCTTAAAATTTCTACAGAAGAAATAAAAAACTTAACCCGGATGGTGGGTAAAGACAATGTTAAACTCATGGATAAGAACGACCTGGTGAGTTTAACCAGGGACCTGGCCATGATCACCGGCGTGGAATGGTTGGATGGTTCCTACTGAATGGTTCCTACAGAATGGTTCCTACAGAATAATTGATTGCGGGAATACATTGAAGAGGACAAATAAATCAATTTAAGGAGACAATTAAGTTTAACTAATGAATTACTAAAATATTGGAAAATAACTGAAATATTGGAAAAATAATTAACTAATATTCAAGGATTATAAAGATTTAGGGAGTAAAATAATGATTAAAGTACTCTGTACCACTGAAACTTCACTTAACCGTCCCGAAGCACGCCGCTGGAGGGAGAGAATGAAACTTTTAGAACCATTGGGGGAAGTAGTGGTAGTCTTACCCTGCAGTATGCGCAAACCATATTCTGCAAGTAAATCTCACCATATATTCACCCAGGCCACCAAGGGATTACAGGAAGCGATTTTAACATCCCCTTTTGGTGTTTGTCCCAGAGAGATGGAACAAACCTACCCCATACAGTCCTATGACGTTTCCACAGTGGGAGACTGGTCCCGGGAAGAAATAAAAGTCACTGGAGAATGCCTTAAGGAATATGTTGGAGACCATGAGGTCATAGCCCATGTAGCTCATGGTTACCTCACAGTTTGCCAGGAATATTTGCCAGAAGCCACTTTTACCTGCCAGGATGGTAGGGCCACATCACCTGAGTCAATGGCCAACCTCAAAAACGAGGTTAAACAATACAGAAAACTCAAAAGTCATGCCCGGCAACTCCACATGCTACGTTCCATAGCCCGTTACCAGTTCAACACCCCGGATGCTGACCATCTGGTGCCCGATGATTACAGACTACGGGGAAGATTTGACCGGAGGTTAATGCAGGGTGAGGAACAAATCGCAGTCTTGCACCACAATAACGGACTTTACAGTCTGAACATTAAGGGCGGAGCCATCCTGAATGATATTGGTGTTAACTGGGTGGAAATCGATTTTGATCTTAAGACCAATACCCTGTTTGCCCCAGGAGTGGTGGATGCCCATCCAGAGATAATTCCCAAGGATGAGGTAGTTATCATTCGAAAAGGAGAAGTTGTAGGCGTGGGAAAAGCCATCATGAATGGTAAAGAGATGAAAAAGGGAGAAAAAGGTGTTGCTGTTCGAGTGAGACATCGGCTGGGTTAGCTTCCCCTAAATTTTTATGATTATAAATAACTATAAATAGCACAAATATGGAAATAAAAGAATACCATTATTTAATGTATATGAAGGTTTTTTCAAGTAATTATACATTATAACCACACTAAAAAGTGTGAAATACAAAAAAATCAATTTTGAGGTATGATTATGAGTGAAGAATTAGTTGGAAAGGTTAGAGAAGCTCTGGCCCAGGTGGCTGATCCCCACATGGGAATCAGCATTGTGGAAATGGGCCTTGTGGCCGATATACAGGTTAATGAAAATGATAAAACTGCCAAGATTGTTATAAAACCCACCAACCCTGGTTGTATGAGTGCTGCCAACATGGCTATGCAGGCTCGTGTGGCTGCTGAGAAAGTGGAAGGCATTGAAAAGGCAGAAATCCAGGTTGAAGGTCATATGATGGCTGATGCCATCAGTGAAATGGTCAACAAATAATTTTATAAGTTTTCAAATTTTACACTCCAGATGGAGTGTTAAAATCCAGGGAGCGGATGTGTAGTCGAGTTCCAGAATGTACTTCTCACCATAACCCGCCACCCCTGTAAATTTTTATTTACCTGATCTTTTATTTACCTGATCGGAAACTGAAAATATAGTTACTGTCCTAGTAAAGATGCTGCAATTTGTGTTGAATCAATAAATCACCCTATGAAGACTTGAGGAATATCTTAAAACTTTGATGAACTATATTAAAAGAACTATTGTAATACTAATCCAGAAAACTGCAGCCACAAAGGTATATATAGGATGAATTCTAAATCATGAATCTACCCCTGCAGTTTTTGAATTTGTTCATGAAATTTAGGTTATAAAAGCTGTTACTAATATTTAAGGGGCCCGTGGCTCAGGCGGTAGAGCGCACGGCTGATAACCGTGAGGTCCTGGGTTCGAATCCCAGCGGGCCCATTATTACTCATTTTCAATGTTTTATTTGATTTATATTAGATTTTTAGATATTTTAATTAAAAACAAACACTTATTTTATTGTTTTTGCCCTTTGATTTTTGATATCATATTATATCGAAATGTAATACTAAAATGCTTTTCAAAAAATTTATATGCTGAGTTTAGGATACTATATAGCTGGAGCAATGGTAAATTTGGTAATTAATTACCTCATTTTTTTTACCCTTTTTACCATTTTCTTCCTTTTATTTTAATTTATACAGTATTTTAAAAGGTTTTCCTCAATTTTAGTCCATTTAATCTATCTAACTGTTATTTAACCACCGTAACTAGCCACTGAAGATAGCAGGTTAAGAGCACTGAATGGAATTTTAAAACTATTGCCTGTGGATTTAAAAACATTTAAATAAACCATAACATAACTGGATTAATAGGTAATAATCAGTATAAAGGTGTTTTAATGTGGAACTTAATTGGTTTTGGACTGGTAGTCCTAATAATTGTAATATTCTTTGTAATAATCATTGCAATCTACAACAGTTTAATTAAACTTCAAAACGGGGTTGAAGGTGCCTGGTCACAGATAAATGTGCAACTAGAGCGAAGATCTGACTTGATTGATAATCTAGTGGAAACTGTGAAAGGTTACGCTGCACATGAAAAAACCACCTTCCAGGAGGTTGCTCGGGCACGTTCAAACTTGAACGATGCACAGACTGTTAAAGAGAATGAAAAGGCAGATAATATGCTAACCGGTACTTTAAAAAGCTTGTTTGCAGTAGCAGAGAATTATCCTGAGCTAAAGGCAGATGAAAATTTCCTGGAACTGCAGGATCAGCTATCTGAAACAGAGGATAAAATCGCCCAGTACCGTGAATTTTATAATGAAATTGTACTGACCTACAACAACAAACGTGAAGTCTTCCCCAACAATATGCTGGCTAATTTCTTCAACTTTCCCGAAGCAGAATACTTTGAACATGGTAAAGATGCAGAAGAAGTGCCTCAGGTTGATTTTTAGTAATTAAAAATTTTTATAATTACTTTTTTTAAGGAATTACCTTTTTAAGAAATTAACAATACTCCAATAAATTCATCTTATTCAATCCGATTTCATCTATACAATCTAACTGGGTAATATATTGGGATAGTATTTAGTTTATCACCTCAGCAGCAGTGATTATATTGCTGGGATGATTAACCAGACTTAAGCTGGTAATAACCTCCACACGAATAACATGCCATGTAAACCAAATTAGACAAGTCCCCAGAATCCATAAATCAGTTCAATATATGGATCAATTCCTGAGGACATGTATCCTAGAGGATATGTTTTATTATTTTTATTTATCTCTTATGTATTCATCTTGTATTTTTACCCATAATTTTTTAGGTATTATTTAAGTTGAACCAGTCCCCGTACAAATTAAAAATAAGACCTATAAAAGGACTAAAAATAACTGAAAGAAGTGAAAAGAACTAAAAAACTAAAATTAAACTAAAAAAATAAAAATAAAAAAATATGTGATTAATTTTCAACCTGTCTTATCAGACGGTTGCACTCTGTGACCACCTTTTTCTTACCAAAAGCCTGACTTATCCTGCGCACCGCCTCCAGCATCCGGATAAGTGAGTCCAGCCAGCTGAATATATCCCCCGCATAGGCGTGGATTTCATAATCACGCATTAACTTCCGGCTTATATCAACCGGGTCCCGTTTTGCAAGGCGCTGCTTAATCATTTTCCTGGATAATTCCCTCTGGAAACAGCCACAGAAGGGTCTTTCCTTACACCGGCAGGTGTAAAAATCCATTTGAAGTCTTGTCAACCGTTCCCTGAGGCTGGGTTCCAGTTTATTAATGGCAGATCCAGAACTCAAGATATCCAGAGTGCTGTCTGCAAATAATCGGGTGGACATGTTTATTTTGAGAATGCGACCTACCTGGGTGGTTATCCTGTTGGAGAGATATGCGCTTTCAAAGGGTTCCAGTTTAAGGGCTATATCCATGGGATGTATCCGGTCCAGGCTCTTCCGGATATAATCGGCACAGGGATAATCCAAAAAGGACATGGAAACTGCCCGCCCATAAGATGTGGGTGATACTTTACCATCCTTTTCCCTTACCAGACCATAATCCACCATTATATTGAAAGCTTCTTCAAATTCCAGGGGTAACTCATCATTTTGGTATTCCTGACTTATCTGGGAAAATTTATCCACCCTTCCTGCACAGATATCAGCCAGGAACTGTTCAACCTGACTGTCCTCTGAATAAGTTACATTAACTGGTTCCACATCACTGGATAAGAGTTCCATGGCCTGCATTTCCTCAGTTTCATCCCCATAACTCCGACCAATCTCCGGTAAAAGGTACACCTTTCCCTGATCATGATATGTGGGCCTTCCTGCCCGGCCCAGCATCTGGGAAAACTCATTGGGATTGAGTCTTTTATTTCCCATGGTCAAACTTTCAAAAAGTACTTGGGAAGCTGGGAAATCCACTCCTGCTGCTAGCGCTGCTGTGGTGACCACTGCTCCCAGTTTCTGCTCCCCGAATTCTTTTTCGATCCGATTCTTTTTAGAGTAGGATAACCCAGCATGGTATGCTGCTGCCTTAACACCCCTCCTGGTCAGATAATCGGATACAGTATGGGTCTTCCGGCGTGAATTGGTGAAAATGATACTCTGTCCATGGTACCCCTTTCGAGATCGGTTCTGGTATTCATTGCGGGCGAGTTGAGTCAGGAGATGGTTTTTTTCCTCCTCAGTTCTGGTGAATATCAGGTGTCGCTCCAGGGGAACCGGACGCAGGGGATACTCAACCAGTTTCATGCCAAATTCAGCTGCAATTTCCTTGGGGTTTTTGACAGTGGCTGAAAGTCCGATTACTTGTAAATTAGGGAATAGGACCCTCAGGCGGTGTATGAGTCCCCGGAGTCGGGGTCCTCTTTCATCATCTCCCAGCATGTGGATCTCATCCACCACCACTGTTTTAAGATCACCCAGCTGGGATGATCTTCCAGCACGAAGAAGGAAATCCAGACCTTCATATGTTCCCACCACAATATCTGAAGCATCTATCTTTTCATCAGGGAGAGTCAGTTCTTCCTTGGCTTTTATCCGGCTCATCCCCACCCTTATGGAAACATTTAACCCCAGTTTCTGGTATCTTTTCTTGAAATCCCTGTACTTCTGATTGGCTAATGCCACCAGAGGAGTTAGAAAAAGGAATTTCCCACCTTCAAGGGCGTGGGGTATGCCTGCCAACTCTCCAATCAGTGTTTTTCCACTGGCAGTGGCTGATACCACCAGTAGGTTCTCCTCTTCCAGGAGTCCTGCCTGAAGTGCCAGCACCTGAACAGGTAAGAGATGAGTTCCCTGGCTTTTTAAGGATTGTTTGAATGCTTCCGGGATTTTCAAGGTGTCAATTCTGACTTTAGAGAGATTATCATCTTTTTTGGTGGTTACCTTATCGTATAATGTGAGTTCTTGATTTTTAAGGGGGTCGAATCGTGGATCGAAGACACTCAGTACTTTTGAAAGGTCACCGGTCTCATCCAGCATCTTTCTGAACCGGGGAAATGTGCTCATATCATATGAACGAGATTTCAACTCTCGTTTTATCTCATTTTCTGCGCATAGTCTGCAGAGATTGTCTCCATGATAAAAGTAAGATTTTTCTCTTCTGATCAGGGTTATAAAACCTTCAAATGTGCAGTGCCTGCATATAAGTGTGTGATTGTATGTTATATTTAATGACTGGAGGAATTCTTCCGTGTCGGGGTCGGCACCTACCAGGAACACGTTTTGTTTTCGCAGGACCTTAACTGCTTCGCTGGGAGGTAGAATGACCTCCTTATCCTTCTTGACTATGAACTTGTGGATCTTTAGCTGATCATCCACCCTGCGAAACTTGATATAACCATGAAATAAGGGTTTTCTCCGGTCATTCAAAGCCCCCTTAGAACTTCCAATGGGAAAAAGTTCCACAATCTTCTTTTTACGTCTTAAGATTATCATTTTACCATTACTTGTATTAAAAATCCGTTTATCATTTTAGTTGTATTTTTTAGAATACAAGCCAATATATTTCATCAATAATTGCTTTATTCAATTTAAACGGCATTATTCTAGATTTATATCTAGTACCATCTATCTATTTTTATATATTTCATTAAAATTAAAAACATGCTTACTGAAACTTTATAAAACTAATTTATATTTTTTCGATGGCAAATTGATTTAAACGATATCTACATATTGGATAAACGTGAATCTGGGGATTATTGGGTAATTAAATTGGAAAAAATGTGCTATTAAATGATTTGGAGATAATTTGAATTAAGATGATAGTTTTACTTGATTAAGATGATATTTACTTTATTAAGGTAATGTTTACTTGATTAAGGTGATAGTTTTATCTTTTCCATGGTTTCTACCCGTTCTTCATGGTATTCCACCACGTTGATCTCATCTATGGTGCCCTTTATTTCCATATTGGAATAGTTGATCTGATCAACCAGTTCTTTGCAGGTCCATTGTTCTATGGAGTTGCCAATACCAATATGGGGGATGAATGGGAGGTCCATGCGGAGTTCATCAGCCAGTTTCCCTGAGTAAAAGTTATCGTGGAGTTTGATTATCTGGCTGTAACCCTCATCTGGCACCAGGAACACATGCCAGTATGGAGTGAATGCATCCTTTTCCATAACTGCACATCTTAAAGCAAATTCTATTCTACTATGATCTGCTGCTCTTCTTTTAATTTCCTCAATGAATGTTTCCGGTCTCTGGTTGAATACAGGGAATACCAGGGTGAAATGGGGCTCCACTACACCATGGTAAAGCTCGTCATTTTCTTCCCTGAATTCCTGAATCCACTGATAATCCTCATCACTAATTTTAGGATAAGCTATGGCTAATAATGACATTTATCTGGTCTCCACAATCTAAAATGATCTTATAACAAGTGCATTATCTTTTGAGATATTTCTTTAATTTATGATGAAATTTAGGGGGTTAACAATGAATTCAGAAACTTGAAAATAACAATTCTATCTCCCCTCATGAAGGAAATTCCATAAAGAGGGTTTTCCCTAAATGGAATCCTCTTCTTTTATCAGTTTCTCCTTTAAAAGTTTTTCTGCCTGTTCCTTTAGAATGAATTTCTGTATTTTTCCACTGGCAGTTAGTGGGAATTCATCCACAAAGAAAACATGTTTTGGCACCTTGAAACGGGCGATCTTGGTTACAGCGTAGTCCCGGACATCTTCCTCGGTAAGTTCAGCATTTTCTTCCAGGATAATGCAGGCTCCTACAATTTCCCCGTACTTCTCATCTGCGATTCCCACCACCTGGACGTCAAGTACTCCAGGCATGGTGTAGAGGAATTCCTCTATTTCACGGGGGTAGATGTTTTCCCCTCCACGGATGATCATGTCCTTGATACGGCCCACTATGGAGTAGTATCCTTCTTCATCCACAGTTGCCAGGTCCCCACTGTGGAGCCATCCATCTTCATCTATGACTTCCCTGGTTTTTTCTGGCATTTTATAGTAGCCTTTCATCACATTGTACCCTCTACAGCATATTTCACCGGTCTGGTGGGGTTTCAGGGTTTTGCCGGTTTCAGGGTCCACGATTTTAACCTCACAATCTGGTAATGGCTTACCCACTGTTTCCACTCTCTTCTCCAGGGGGTCGTCCACACTGGTCTGGGTGAATCCGGGGGAGCCTTCGGTCAGGCCGTAGACACTGGTGATCTCGGTCATGTTCATGTCATTGACCACCTTTTTCATGGCTTCAATGGGTGGGGTGGAGCCTGCCATGATACCAGTACGCAGACTGGAAAGATCGAACATTTCAAACATGGGGTGACTGTACTCGGCAATGAACATGGTTGGCACTCCGTAGAGAGCTGTGCATCGTTCTTTTTGAACAGCTGCCAGTACCATCAGGGGATCAAATAGTTCCACCACCACAAAGGTGGCTCCGTGGGTGAAGATGGCCATAACTCCCAGTACAATACCAAAACAGTGGAAAAGTGGTACAGTTAAGCATAATCTGTCTTTTTCTGTGAATTTCTGTCTTTCACCAATGTAGTATCCGTTGTTGAGGATGTTACGGTGGGTTAACATCACTCCCTTGGGGAATCCTGTGGTTCCGGAGGTGTACTGCATGTTAACCACCTCATCATTGGTAACTGATGATTTTATCCTCTGGAATTCTTCTTCATCTCCATGTCTTCCAAGTAGAAGGATTTCATTGGTGTTGTACATTCCCCGGTGCTTTTCCTGACCAACATAGATTACACTGTCTAAGAATGGGAATTTTTCACTGTTGAGTTTACCCCTTTCCTGGGTTTTCAACTCAGGGAGTAGTTCATAGACTGTTTGAATGTAATCAACATCCTGATACCCGTCAATAATTGCAAGGGCCTTCATATCGGACTGTTCAAGTACATATGCCAGTTCATGGCTTTTGTAAGCGGTGTTAACTGTAACCAGAACCACTCCGATCTTGGAGGTGGCGAACATTATGGTAAGCCAGTCTGGCACGTTTTTGGCCCAGATACCTAAGTGGTCTCCTTTTTTTATTCCAATTTCCAGAAGACCTTTGGCCAGGAGGTTGACCCTTTCGTCAAATTCCTTGTAGGTGAAACGAAGATTTCTGTCGGGGTAGACCATGAATTCCTGGTTGGGATCCTTTTTTACCATTTCTTCCAGGAAGTCACCAATAGTAAGCTCACTAAAAACCATTTTAAAAACTCCAATGTGGTTATGTTCTAATTTTAAGTAGGGGATGTTTATTTAATCCTATTTATAGTTCTATTTATTTCAAATTCCAGTGTATCTTCCCAATTCCCGAGGGATCATTTAAATTTCCCTTGGATTGAGTATGATTGTTGGATTTTATTTCCCTGAATAGTCATCCAGATGTTCTTCAAGTTTTTCCCTTACATCATCTGGTATTGGTCTTGATTTCTGCTGTATGAAGTCGTAGTTCACCAGGACCGCTGTTCCTTTTGCTTTGAGGTGTCCTGATTGCCATGCTTCGTGGTAGGTGGTGTAGGAACTGTTACCAATTCTGATGATGCTGGTTTTTATGTCCACATCATCGTTGTAGTACATCTGTCCCAGGAATTCAAAATCGGTTTTAACCATTATCAATTTCCATTTCTCGTAGCTTAGGTCGAGGTCCGGGGTGAATAATCTGTAAATCTTGTTTCTTGCCAGTTCAAACCATTCAGCAAGTACTATGTTGTTTATGTGTCTTAAACCGTCTGAGTCTCCAAATCGGGGTGTTACTGTAATAGTGTACATATATAAATATCTCCAGATTTTATAAAAGGGTCTCCTTATTTAAAAGGGAGTGTAAACCACTGCCAGCATTTTTGAATCCTTTTCTTTGGCATGAACGTGGTGGGGGACCACTGAATCGTAGTAAATACTATCTTCTGCTTCCAGTAGGTAGCTTTCCTGCCCGTAAAGCACTTCTATTTTTCCCTGGATAACATATAGGAATTCTTCACCTTCGTGGGATGCCAGCTGGTAATCCTGGTTTTCGGTGGGGTGGATATCGATGAGGAACGGTTCCATGTGTCGGTCTCCCTTCCCATAGGCAAGTGAGTAGAATTCCAATGCACTCTTGTTGCTGTGTTCACCAAGACCCTGACCAGAAAACCTAATTATATTATCTGATTTTCCGGATTTAACCATGAACGGACCGCTGTGGGGAGCATCATCCAGGAAGGTGCCCAGGCGTACGCCCAGCGCTCGTGCAATTTTTAAAAGAGGAGTTAGTGATGGTACCAGTGCTCCGCTTTCCAGGTCTTCTATGAGTTCAACACTACTATAACTGGCATCTGCCAGTTCTTCTACTGACATTTGACGATCTTCTCTTAACTGACGGATTTTCGCTCCAACTTTGTTCTCCTCAGACATGTAAATCACCTTAATTTTATAAATATTATATTCTTCAACTTCATAAACGCTAACTTACCTATATGTACTAAATAACTTACCTATATGTAACTAAATAATTCCAGTATACCAAAAAATTATACTCAGGTTACTTAAACATTTTTTTAATTAGTATACTACCTATCCTCATAAGAACCCTTAAAAGATGTTTTTAGAGATGGTGATTAAATGTTTATCCCATATCTACAACTAATTATCCCATATCTCAACATAATAAAAAAAAGGTTGATTATTTGATTTACTTATTATTTTTAAGGATTAAACATCTACACTGATTAAACGCATATCAGGGTTTATTACCCACAAGAAATCACAATCCGGAACTACTAACACCCCTCAATAGAACACAATCAGGGGGTTGTGGTTCCATTGGTGGGAGTGGTGTTGACTGTGGTATTGTTGGTGGTGTTGGTGGTATTGGTAGTGTTAACCTGAATGTGTTTTACAATATGAACCGGGGTGAAGTTGGAATCACCGATCTCACTGATCTTCTGATCACCGTTTAAATTGAAATTGGATGGAATCAATCCTACACCAATATCTGTACCTATGTTCAATGCATTGGCACCTGAAGCAGCCCCATAGGCAACCAATGCAATCATTAAAACAATGAACAGAGTTCCTGATTTTTTAGGAGTCATTTAATTACCTGTCTAAATTAAAATGATATTTCTACTAGTTAGATATCTTAAAACACCTTTAAATAAATGGTCCCTCATGAGACCATATAATAATCCACCCCATTAATGTTAAATGTGTTTCAGTAATAATGGGGTGAAAATCTATAAAAAGTATCTTAACTAATGAAAAGGAATAAAAATAGGATATTTATTCCACAGTTACACATTTTGCCAGGTTTTTAGGTTTATCAGGGTCAATACCCCTCTGCACGCTTATATGGTATGATAGTAACTGTAAAGGCACAACATAGATCAGGGGTGATAGTAACTCGTTGATCTGGGCGGGGAATTTTATCATGTCACTGGCTTCGAAACTTAAAACCTGATCATCACCTGAGCCAAGACCTATAACCCGTGCTCCCCTGGCTTTGACTTCTTCCACGTTACTGAGGGTTCGGTCGTGGCTTTTACCTGGAGGTACCACTGCTACCACCGGCACACCATCATCGATAAGTGCTAATGGCCCGTGTTTAAGTTCCCCGGCAGCGTATCCCTCACCATGAATGTAGGTTATTTCCTTAAGTTTCAATGCTCCCTCCATTGCTGTGGGATAAGAAAATCCTCTACCAATAAAGAAGAAATCCTGAGCATCTTTGTATTTAGTTGCCATTTCTTTGATTTCATCCTCATAAGAGAGCACCGTCTCCATGTAACCTGGAATCAGTTGAAGTTCCTCTAAAAGCTCCTTGTTTTTACCCATACATGCTGCCAGGAGGTATATGCAGGTTAATTGACTGATATATGTTTTGGTTGCAGCTACACCAATTTCAGGGCCGGCCCTGGTGAATATAACATAATCCGCCTCTCTTGTAGCCGTACTACCAAGTACGTTGACAATTGCCATGGTTTTAGCCTTTTTATTGGCTATTTTAAGGGCTTTCAATGTGTCGGCAGTTTCTCCGGACTGGCTGATGAATATCACCAGGGAATCTGGATCAATGGCCTTTTCTGAGAATTCAAACTCAGAAGCAAGGATCACATCTGTGGGTAATCCTAAAAGGCCTTCAAAAAGATATTTCCCAACCAGGGAAGCATGATAGGATGTTCCACAGGCCACAAAGGTGATTCGTTTGAACTGTGGAAATTTACTGACGATCTTCTCAATATCTGAAACCTCGAAGAGGGTGTTTTTAACTGCTTCGGGCTGTTCATGAATCTCTTTAAGCATGAAATGAGGATAACCACCTTTTTGGGCCATTTCAGGAGTCCATTTAATGGTTTCTATCTTTTTATCCATTACCTTACCCTCGCGGTCCTTTACAGTGATGCCCTCTGCATCCATGATGAATGTTTCATGGTCTGCCAGGTAAATAATCCGTCTGGTGTGCTGTAGTATGGCTGGAGCATCAGAAGCCAGGAAATATTCGCCGTTTCCCAGTCCCAGTATAAGTGGGCTTTCCTTTCGGACCCCCATGATTTTATTGGGTTCATCAACACTGATAACTGCAAAGGCATAGGACCCATGAAGCTTGTTGATGGCCTGATTCATGGCCGCCTCCAGATCTAGTCCATCTTTATGATATTTTTCAATGAGATGGGCAATAACCTCTGTATCAGTTTGGGACACGAAATGGTGTCCTTCACCTACCAGCTCATCCTTAAGTTCCTTGTAGTTTTCTATGATACCGTTATGAACCACTGCTATTTTTCCCTCACAATCTGTGTGAGGATGAGCATTTACCCGGGTTGGAAGACCATGGGTGGCCCAGCGAACATGACCTATCCCCATTTCTCCAGGAAGTTCTTCTAAGTGGAGTTCCTCTGAAACTTCATCAATTTTTCCCTTGTCTTTCCTGATCCAAATCCCTGATGATGAGTAAGTAGCAATGCCCACCGAGTCATAACCCCGGTATTCCAGGCGCTGCACACAATCCAAGAGCACAGGTGCTGCTTTATCAGTTTTAAGTATACATCCCACAATTCCGCACATTTTAATTTCACCCAAGTAAGTGTTTTTTAAATAGTTAAGTAAATGGTAAATAATGCTAATCTATTATAATCCTAAGCTATAATAATTTCTAATGTAGTTTTATCTTAATGTAGTTTAATATCTATATAAACATTTGACAATAAATAATGAAATGGAGTTTAACATGAATCTTGATAAGGGAAATCTCCTATACCGGGGTAAAGCCAAGGATGTGTACCAGACCAGCCAGCCACAGCAGGTTTTAGTAAAATTCAGAGATGACATAACCGCAGGGGATGGGGAAAAGAAGGAAGTTATGAGCTTGAAGGGCTATTACAACTCCCTAATCTCAGCTAAACTTTTCGAACTGCTGGAAGATGCGGGTATAAAAACCCAGTACATCGATTTACCCGAACCGGGATACATGCTATCCCATAAACTGGATATGATACCCCTGGAAGTGATCACTAGAAATATAGCTGCAGGAAGCCTTCTTAGAAGGTTCCCATTCCAAGAAGGGCAGACATTCCATCCTCCCATTATTCAGATGGATTATAAGAATGATGAATACCATGATCCCATGCTTAACGATGACATCATCCTGGCCCTGGATCTGGCTAGTAGCGAAGATCTGGAAGCCATCCGAAAAATCACCCTGAAGATCAATGAGGTTCTGAAAAGCTACCTGGAAAGCAGGGGACTCATCTTTCCAGACTTTAAAATAGAATTTGGTCGTGATGCAGATGGAAACATTGTCCTGGGGGATGAAATCAGCCCAGACACCTGCCGGTTCTGGGATAGTGAAACCTGTGATATTCTGGATAAGGATCTTTTCAGAAAGGGTGAATCTGGAGTTATTGAAGCCTACCAGAAGGTAGCCAACATAATATTAGATGATGAAGATAAGAAAAGATGGAATTTAGATTTTTAAATTATGAAAGACAGAAATTCGATTGAAACAGAAATTCAATTATTTAATAAATTTATAAAATTAATAGATTTAAAAAGAATTAACTGATTTATAAATATAATTTATTATGGAATTAATCTCGGGTGATGCCAATGAAATACCATGCACAAGTTGAAATAAGTCTCAAAAAAGGAATGCTCAATCCAGAAGCTTCCACCATCCAGAGGGCACTGGCCCTTTTAGACTATCAGGTGGAGGATACTGCTACCATTGAAATAGTAAAATTCACACTGGAAGCAGAAACCCCTGATGTGGCCCGTGAGGAAGTGGTCCAGATGTGCGAGCGATTGCTCTGCAACCCGGTGATCCACGACTACCAAATCCAGATTGAAGCTGCAGGTGACTAAAATGAAAGTGGGGATCATACGCTTCCCCGGCTCCAACTGCGACCGGGACGTGTTCTGCGCCCTGGAACTTGCTGGAGCTGAACCTGATTATGTCTGGTGGAACCAGAGGGACCTATCACAATTTGAAGCAATTGTTATCCCCGGAGGGTTCTCTTATGGGGATTATCTTCGTGCAGGAGCTATTGCAGCCATCACCCCCGTGATTGAAGGAATCAAAGAGATTGTCAAGGATGAAAAACCAGTTTTAGGAATATGTAACGGTGCCCAGATCCTGGCAGAAGTAGGCCTGGTGCCCGGAGTGTTCACCCTCAACCAAAAAGCACAGTTCATCTGCGAATGGGTTGAATTAGAGGTTAAAACCAATAGAACACCTTTTACTCATCTTTACCAGAAGAATGAAGTCATCAAGATACCCATCGCACATGCTGAAGGTCGTTATTACACAGAATACATTGATGAGCTTCGTGATCAGGACCAAATTGTACTGGGATTTGAAGGGGAGAACCCCAATGGTTCCATGGATGCGATTACTGGAGTATGTGACCTGGAAGGACTGGTGTGTGCAGTTATGCCCCACCCTGAAAGAGCTTCAGAATCTATTTTAGGATCAGATGATGGTTTAAAGTTTTTTAAGGGAATTGTCGATTCTAAATAAGAATTTTTGAATCCAATGGATTGAATATTTTGGTACCAAACAGATTTTTATAAAAAAATTTCACACGGTGAATTCATGGTAGTTTATTTAGTAGGTGCAGGACCCGGGGATCCAGATCTAGTGACCCTTAAAGCCATTAAAACCCTGCAAAAAGCAGATGTAGTGGTTTATGATCGTCTGGCCAATGAGGAAATACTCAAGTACGCCAGTGGCGCAGGCATGATCTACGTGGGTAAAAGGGCAGGAGCCCACTCCAAAAAACAGGAAGAAATAAACCAGATACTCATAGAACAGGGAAAAAAACATGATATAGTGGTCCGCCTCAAGGGAGGTGACCCCTTTGTCTTTGGTAGGGGTGGCGAGGAAATACTAGCCCTGCAGGATGAGGGAATAGCTGTGGAAGTGGTGCCGGGTGTAACCTCCGCTATTGGTGTCCCTACCACAGTAGGGCTGCCTGTAACCCACCGAGGGGTGGCCACTTCATTCACTGTGGTAACTGGCCATGAAGATCCCACTAAAAAAGAGAGGCAGGTTCAGTGGAACTACAATGCAGATACCATTGTTATTCTCATGGGTGTGGGCCATCTGGAGGAAAATATTAATGAAATCATGAAGTACAAGGATCCCCAGACTCCAGTGTGTGTCATTGAAAAGGGCACTACCCCTGATGA
Source organism: Methanobacterium sp. (assembly GCF_016217785.1). NCBI lineage: Archaea > Methanobacteriati > Methanobacteriota > Methanobacteria > Methanobacteriales > Methanobacteriaceae > Methanobacterium > Methanobacterium sp. The sequence continues at coordinate 342,690 of NZ_JACRGA010000005.1, read as the reverse complement.
GCGAATTGTAATCGGTACTCTGGACAACATTACCAAAAAACATATCAATCCCCCGGCCCTGGTGATAATCGGACCAGTGGTTGATGTTTTTGAGGATATACGGAATAATAGACCAGAGGATTCAGTATGAATGGATTGGAAGGTAAAGAGGATCCAATATGAATGGATTGGAAGGTAAAGTAATTGGAATAACCCGGCCCCTGGAACGTTCCCAGGCTGCAGTAGAGATAGTTCAGGACCATGGGGGAATTCCTTTAGTGGTTCCCACCCTTGAACTGGAGGCTTTTGCCAGTGACTCTCTAATGGATCTCTGCCAGCGGGCTGGTGAACAGGACTGGATAATATTCACTTCCCCCGCATCACTGGAATCACTGTTTAAATACTGTCCAGATTTTAAGGAAAAACTAAACACCCATTGCCAGGTGGCGGTTATTGGACCTCGCACAGAACGAGTTTTAAATGATTACGGCATCCAGGCAGATATAGTGCCCGAGGATTATACTGCTGAGGGCCTTCTGAAGGAATTCCAGGGAATAGATCTTGATAAAAAGAAGATAGGGGTTCCCCGTACATTCAAAGCAAGAGACGTACTCCCTGAGGGTTTGAGGAAAATGGGGGCCACTGTTTATCTGGCAGAGGCCTACAAATCCACCAAACCTCATGATACCAGCAGGGTTCAGTTGCTGGTGGATGAAATAATCCAGGGGAAAGTTGATGCAGTGACCTTTACCAGCCCTCTAACTGTCACCAATCTCTTTGAAATGGCTGGAGATAAGAAAGAACAGTTAATAAATTCTTTTAAAGAGGGAAAAGTTTTAGCAGCAGCCATTGGCCCCATTACCCAGAAACCTCTGGAAGAAATGGGAATAAAATCAGCCATCCCCTCCAAGTACACTGTAAAGGCCATGTTAATGCAACTAAAGGAAGAGATGAGTCATTAACTTTAACATGAGCAAATAACCATTAAAAATTATAAAATAAAAAACGATTCATTAAATAAAAAAAATCACTAAATAAATGATGCATTACATGTTATTATAGAAATTAACTTAAATGAGCAACTTTTAGGAGCTGTTGATTATGAAAGATGAAACTAGAACAATCATCTGGCCTGTTTATCTGGATTCGGGAAAGAGCAAATCTGCGGGAAGGAAAATTCCAAAAAAACAGGCTGTAAGCTCACCAAAATTACGTGAAATTACCCAGGCCGCTAAAAAACTGAGATTGAACCCTTCTGTAGAGAAGTATAAATCTTACCCTTCTTCCTGGTGGGAAGGATCAGGAAGGATAATAATTGATCGGAAAATGAGTAAAAAAGAAGTTCTCATTAAACTAAGCAACCTCATCAATGGTTCCCGAAAAGACAAATAAAAATATTTTTAATGAGGAAAGGAATGATAAATGGCTGCTATACAAGATATGAATAAATCCCTGGCTAAAGCTAATGAAATGATTAGAAATGCAGAGGATGTTAAAATATACAGCCACATAGACTGTGATGGAATATCCGCCGGAGCAATACTATCCTCAACACTGGATCGTCTGGGAATAGACCATGAAATAGATTTTATAACCCTTGACCGGATTCCAGAACTGGAAAAAGATCATGACCTCACCATATTCTCAGATCTGGGTTCAGGACAAAATTTAGATAATTTCAACACTTCTGGATCCAAAATTCTCATCCTGGACCATCACCCCCCGGTAAGGAAAATATCCTCAGGAGAAAATGGTTTTCTGGAGATAAACCCCAACTACTACGGCATCGATGGTTCATATCAGGTTTCAGGGGGAGGTATGTGTTACCTTCTGGCTAAAACTTTTGATTTTTATGATTTAAGCTGGATTGGTGTTTTAAGTGCTGTTGGAGATATGCAAAACAGTTTATCCGGGAAGTTAGTGGGTATAAATGAAGGTATATTAAACGATGGGATTAATAAGGGATTGGTGGGATCAGTCAATGACCTGTCCATCTATGGAAGGCAAACCAGACCATTATTTGTGGCTTTATCCTACTTTGGTGATGTGAAACTTCCCATCACCAACAATCGTAATGAAGCCATGCAGTTTTTGAAAAATCTGAACATACCACTTAAAAATGGTAGAAAACAGCGCACACTTTACGATTTAAGCAGGGAAGAGAAGGGCAGGATCTTCACTGAACTGGTGAGAATGATGAGCCGGGAAGTACCACCCCGTTATGTTAAGTACATTCCCCGTCTGGTGGCAGGGGATGCCTATGAATTCATGGAAGAGGAAGAGTACTCGCCCCTCCGTGATGCCAGTGAATTTTCAACAGCCATCAACGCCTGCAGCCGGCATAAAAATCCAGAAATAGCTTTAAAGGTTCTTAAAGGGGATAGAGGTATGGCTCTGGATGATATGGAAATGTTAAGTAAGGAACACCGCCAGTATCTGGCCCAGAAGATGAACTGGGTTCAGGAAGAGGACCGGATTAAAAGCATGAAGAACCTGCAGTACTTCCAGGGTAATGAAATTAAAAGTGAGGTTATCGGGACCATAGCCGGCATGATTCTCAGTTATGGTGACTGGAGAAAACCAATGATTGGTTTCACTCGGATAAATGATGAAAATGATGGTTTGAAGATTTCTCTGCGTTGTTCCAGACTTTTAGCCTTTGATGGGATTCATTTCGGCCATATCATAAGTAAGGTAGCAGCCAAGGTAGGGGGCAGTGGTGGTGGTCACTCTGTGGCCTGCGGTGCTTACATCCCCAGTGAAAAACAGGAGCAATTCCTGAAACTCTTCGACGAATCCCTGAATGGTGTCCTGTAATTATAATTCTTAAAAAAAACTTCATGTATAATATTAAATTATTGTACAATCCATTGAAAATACAATCCATTGAAAAAAAAAGAAATTTACATGTCAAAGTTATTAATTATATTAAAAAAACTCTTAGATGTTAATAGATTTTTAAAATCCTAAAAGGGTGCATATATGAAAGTTTTTAAGAAAAAAGGGGAACTCACCAAGTTCCAGATCTTAGCGGAGATTGCCAAAGGTCAACCCCATCTACGTCAAAAGGACATTGCTGATGAGTTGGGTATCACAGTCCAGGCAGTTTCAGAGAATTTGAAGACTTTGGTGGATGAAGGATGGGTTGAAACTGGCAGTGGCCAGGCACGTTACAAGATCACCAAGCGTGGGATTGAAAAAGTGAAAACTGGTGCTAATGATCTCCGCAAATATGCGGATCAGGTCATTGACACCATGAATACATATAAATCTGTTTGGCCAGCCATTGCTGGTGAAGACCTAAAGGAAGGAGAAGCAGTATGGCTTAAAATGGAAGAAGGAACCTTATATGTAGGTAAGGAAAAGACTCCAGCCCATGCTGAAGTTCTCCATGATGTGAAAAAGGGTGAAGATGTGGCACTGGTGAGTTTAGGTGGGACAATCGAACTTGAACCTGGATTTGTAGTTATTATCAAACTCCCCACCATTAATCAGGGCGGTACCCATGCCTGTGACCTTGACCATGTTCAGGAACTTCTAAAGAAATATGATAATCGCATCCAGCGGGTGGGTATCATGGGAACTGTCTCCAGATCCATGGTGGATAAACTGAATATCAAACCAGATTTTGAATTTGCCACACCCCAGGCAGCTGTTGCCGCTGCTAACCGGGGTTTAAACGTGCTGATATTTGCAGTGGGTAAGATGACCCGAACTTTAACCAATAGAATGGATGAGGAAGGGATCAACTACGTTATTGAAGATGTTCTGACCTGAAAAAAGGATGAATCAACCCAGATTAATAGCTAAAAACCAAACATGTACTGTTTTTATAATCCACCTTAATCTTCTTTTTAAACAATTCTACAACCACAGTGGTCAACCCGGGCAACTATTGATCCCTCCACACTATTATCCGGTGTATCAGAGATGGCAAATGCTGTTTTTCCCAGCATGGCCATGGACGCACCCAAGGTCTCGTCCTTAAGGACATTCACAATCTCCATCACTTCAGGGTCAATTAGTCCAGTTTTTTGGGCAAATTCAAGGGATAAATCCATGAAATTTGTAACCTGAGGGTTAAGTAATAATTTTTGAAGCATGTCCCGGGCTACACTGTTAACTTTATGCGTCATATCCGGATCATTCAGTACCGATGCTGTTTCAATGGTTCCTAAACTTTTTGATATTACAAAGAGTCCTTCCCCATCATCCTTACTGCCACGTTCCCTGCCATCAAGAAGTTTATCTGCCTTTCCGTATCCCGGGGCACCGGGTTCTATCCGCACAGGGAACCCTCCAATCACTGACCCCATAACATCCCCCATACCTGTTTTCAAATCTACTTCAGCATTATGGGCAACTGCAGCAGCCTGGTTAAATGTTAAAGGTAGTTTAAGGAGTTTTGAGAGCCCTATGGATGTACCCAGAGCAAATCCAGCGGATGCACCGAATCCTGATTCTATAGGTACATTAATCCGATGATTGACGATTATTTTTAACTGATCCCATCCTATTTCTTCAGAAAAATGTTTTTTGAGTAAATCCAAGGTTTTATAGGTTATTGAACCTTCCAGTGGAAAGTTCAGGTCATTGGTTTTCCCATTGGTTTTAATAATGATCTCACCATTTCCTTCACATGCATCCACCGTGGTCAGGACTCCCTGGTCCAGGACCACTCCTGCTCCACGGGATCCCCTGATTAGAGGGTTAGAGTGGTCAATGATCTCGAAAAAACCGGTTATGTGAGAGGGGGCGAAGACTAATGATTGCAATTTATCACCACATTTATTATATCCTCTGATAAATAAATATAAAGGTATATTAATTCATTATAAAGTAAATCCCAGTTAAGTTTATTAAAAATAGAGATGTTTAGGAAAGGGATTGTTAAGATAAAAGATTTAACTAATATAAATGGATTTATCTAATGAACTTAGAAATAAAGGATAAAAATAGGATAAAATTGTTATAATAATTAGATAATGTAGTAAAATACAAGGAGAACCCGGTATGGGAAAACGAATAGACTTACACACCCATAGCATATTCAGTGATGGTGAACTCCTACCATCTGAAATAGCACGTCGAGCCTGCGTTTTAGGCCATCAGGCAGTGGCAATCACCGACCATGTGGATGCCTCCAATCTGGACTGTGTTGGACGAGTTATTAACGCAGTTTTAGACATCAGAGATAACTGGGACATTGAAATTGTTCCTGGAGCGGAAATAACCCATGCACCCTCTGAAATAATCCCCAAACTGGCAAAAAAGGCCAAGGAATTAGGGGCAGAAGTCATTGTAGTGCACGGTGAGACACTGGTGGAACCAGTGATTGAAGGGACCAACTGGAGTGCGGTTAACTGTACCGATGTTGATGTGTTAGCACACCCCGGCCTTATAACCCATGAAGAAGCACGAATTGCTAAAGAAAATGATATAGCTTTGGAGATAAGTGCCCGGAGAGGTCACAGTCTGGGTAATGGACATGTGGTTCAGGTGGCCTTGGAAGTGGGGGCCAATCTGGTGGTGGACACTGACACCCATGCACCAGGAGACTTGGTAAACTATGAAATGGCTGAGAAAATAGCATTAGGGGCAGGTCTACCTGAAAAAGAAATTAAAAAAGTTTTAAGGGATAACCCTCTGAACATACTCCAAAAAAAGGGTATACTATAAAGGAGGAATGCTAATTATAATCAAAATAAAATGAGGAACGCTAATTATAATCAGCCGGTTAATTATTCCCAAATTAACTTCTTTTTTATCGAATTTACTGTTTCTTAGTAAAATATTTTTTAAAACTCAGAAATTTAAAACTCAGAACATCCCTAACATAATCTCCCATAAATTTATATAACCCCTAAAATTGGTTTTATAAAACAGCATACTCAACAATGAGGTCTTCTCCCAGATTATAACTCTTTTTAAACTTTAAACGAAAGGCATCTTTCATATAATCTGCTCCATCTCCATCTACCAGAGTCTTAGCCCTGGTTCCCCCGGCTATCATAGGGGCTATGCACACCCTTACTTCACTTACCAGTCCTGCTTCGAGCATGGAATAATTCAAAGTGGACCCTCCTTCAAGCATTAAGGTTTTAATCCCTTTATTTCCCAGTTGGTCCATCAAACAGTTTAAATCAACATGTTCATCCCCGCAGATAATCACTTCAGCTTTACCATCCTCTTCAAGAGTCTTTATTTTTTCCAGAGGGGCTTGATTGGAAACTGCGATGATAGTGGGGGCTTCCGGGCTGAGAATCCTATACTCCGAGGGTGTGCGGGCTTTACTATCCACCACCACCCTCACCGGGTTGTCTTTGGGGTTTGCAGAGATTTTGTGGACTGTGAGGCGAGGGTCATCCGCCAGGACCGTGTTTATCCCCACCATTATAGCATCCATCTCCCTCCGGAGCCTGTGCACCCTTAAAAAATCGTCCTGGCCAGAAATTTCAGAACTACCAGTTCTGGTGGCGATCTTTCCATCGAGGGTCATGGCTGCATTGAGTATAACTTTAGGTTTTATGATAAGCACTTCCCGGTTTATTCTTTAAAATAATTTCCATGATCAATTCATGAAAAAATATAAAAATATTTAAGAGGGAGACCTTACTGGTTGCCTCCGCCTATTATGTAGGATATGTCCTGGAAAATCTGCTGTATTTGCTGTATAATTGAGCTGATTGTGTTGAGAATGTCCTGAATTGGATCCAGGGTTTTTTGAACTTCCTGTGCTGTGTCATTGGTTGCCTTACTTGCATTCTGGAGTGCCTGATCTGCATTGTTTTTTACATCACTCAAACTGGATTCTTCTGCAGCTATAACGGGTTGGAACAATAAAAACACTGCCAATAATACTAAAAAACTCGTGAGTAACTTCTTCACATTAATCACCCTCTTAATTTAATGTTTGTCTATAATGTCCTTTTTTAGGTACATTATAACTAAATGAGTACACTATAACTAAATTATTAGGGAAGCGTAGATATTAAATGTATACCCCGATGTATACTTGTAAAGAAGTTATCTCAAATTTATACTTTAAAATACAAATAGACCCAAAACCACAGAAAAACTAATATTAGGTAAGTGTGATCATGAGTGAAGATAGATACCAGAAAGGCATGGAAAATTTGAAAAAAATGAATCCTGATTCTTACAGAAACCTGGAAAAACTCTTAGATGATGTAGCCCCTGATATGGCTCGTTACATTGCTGAATTCCCCTATGGGGATATCTATTCCAGGCCAGGTCTGGATCTTAAAACCCGGGAACTGGTTACCATTGCCTCCATCACCACCCTGGGAAGCGCTCAGACAGAGCTTAAAAGTCACGTCCACGGTGCTTTAAACGTAGGCTGCACTCCCCGTGAGATAATCGAAGTCATAATCCAGATGGCTGTTTATGCTGGTTTTCCAGCCGCAATTAATGGCTTAATATCAGCTAAAGAAGTTTTCCAGGAAAGGAATGAAGATTTTGAAAAATAACTAAATAATTTCCATTAACCCCATTCATATTTTACTTTTTTGAATGTGCATCTGCTATTTAATCAATTATTCTACTATCAAAATCGTTCTAACTCAAAATCGTTTCTACCATTAAAACCCGAATATTTCCCGGGCACTGGTATCAGTTACATTAGCTACTTCTTCTGCTGAGATTGATTTGACTTTTGCAATGGTTTTAACAGTTTCCTCAACAAAAGCCGGTTCATTTCTCTGTCCTTTAAATGGTGAAAGATAGGGGCTGTCAGTTTCTGTGAGGAGCTGGGATAGGGGTAGTTCAGCAGCCAGTTGTTGATGATGCTCTGAAAAACAGACAATAGTGGAAAGGGAGATGAAGTATCCCTCCCCAATTATCTTCCAGGCAGTTTGGAGATCTCCACCATAACAGTGAAATATTACTTGGGGAATAGAATGGTGTTTTTTAACCATTTCCAGGGCTTTTTCCTCGGCATCTCGGGCATGTATCACCAGTGGCATCTGGTACTCTGCTGCCATTTCAAGGAATGTTTCAAAGAGTTTTATCTGTTTGTTTTTATCCTCTTCACTGTCTAAACCATTAAAATCAAGGCCAGTCTCACCAAGAGCAACTGCATTATCAATATTAGCATCAATTTCTGCTAAAGCCTGTTTTATAATATTAGCATCAGACTTAGATGCGTTTGAAGGATGGAATCCCAGGGTAGGGTATACAAAATTTTCATATTCCTCTGCCAGTTTCAGGGTGCGTCTGTTGCCTCCCAGTGTGGCTCCAGAATTCACAATGGCTGTGAGTTTCTCCTGTGCATGGCTGATAACTTCCTGTCGGTTTTTATTGTAGACTTTAAAATCAACATGACAGTGGCTGTCGATCATTTAACCACCTATACTTTAAAATGTAGATGTCCATCCCTATTTCAGAATATATCGATTATGGGATATTGATCCTAGGGGCTCTCCACTTAAACTCCGTATCGCCTTTCTCTCTGCTGATAAGAACGTAATGCTCTTAAAAAGTCGACTTTCCTGAGTTGTGGCCATAAACTATCGCAGAAGTAGAGTTCAGAGTAGGATGATTGCCATAATAGGAATCCGCTGAGTCTTTCTTCACCGCTGGTTCTGATAATCAGGTTAGGATCCTCCAGACCGGCAGTGTAAAGGTTTTCATTTACCAGTTCCTCGTTAATATCATCCGGAGTTATTTTTCCTTCTTGAACTTCGTTAGCTATCTTTTTTATAGCATCAATGATCTCCATACGCCCATCATATCCAATGGCAATGTTTACCAATCTTTGGTTATATTTAGCAGTTGATTCCTCGGCTATGTGGATGGCTTCCCTGACATCCTCAGGCAGGAGTTCTAATTTACCTACTGCCTTTACCCTGACCTGGTTGTTGTGTATCTTTTTGTTACTGGCTATTCCCTCAAAGTTTTCCTTGAAAAGTTGCATCAAACCCTCAACTTCGTTGGGTGGTCTTTTGAAGTTTTCAGTGGAGAATGCATAGGCAGTAACGATTTCAATACCAAGATCAACACACCAGTCCAGAACTCGTTCTAAAGTGCTAAGTCCTTTCTTGTGGCCTTCAATAGCATCAAGATTTCCTTGGATCTTGGAAAAACGACGGTTTCCATCCATAATAATAGCCACGTGTTTGGGCATGAGCTCCGGTCGGAGGTTCCTGGAGATATACCATTCATACAGCCTGTAAAGTGGTGTTAATGCTGACATTTTATATTCCTTTGATTATTTTGATTAATTTGGATTTTGTTATAATCTATCAAATAGTATATTTTGATTCAAATAGAATCACTATTAGGAGTTCTTTATTCCTATTAGGAGTTCTTTATTCCTATTAGGAGTTCTTTATTCCTATTAGGACTTCTTTATTAGTTATTAGGACTTCTTTATTAGTTATTAGGAGTTCTTTATTAGTTATTAGGAATTCTTTATTATATTAATAAGTGGATTTTTTAAACTTAATTAGTAATTTTATATTGTGATTTAGAATTATAGATTTTATGTATTATTTGGTTCTGGCCAGTTTTTCTGCCAGTTTAAGAGCTCGCAAGTAGCCATCTTCACTCTGGGATCGGGAAGTGTCAATGAATATTTCTTTAATACCCAGGGTCACTGCCCCATGGCTTTTAAGCGAACCCAGGAAAACAAGACTGCGGAAAATCAGGTTTCCGCTGATACCGTCTGGTGCCAGTATTAGATTAGCTCCATCAGCAACGGCATCTTCTATTAATATAAAGTAATGTTTAACCGTATATTTATCCCTTGTGATCCGGGTTAACTCTTCAGCTTCCCGGATGGAATCATCAATTTTAGGGCTCCTTCCCACATCCTGTGGCCTTCCCCCAGAGAGAATTGCTATTTTAGGATTTAAGCCCATCTTTTCCAGGAATTTGGCCCCGTAATCAATGATTTTCTTTTTTTGTTCCAGGTTATCTCCTTCATCAATCCCTACTGGAGCTAGGAGAAACTGGTGTCCTTTAAACTCCAGGAGTGATGCTCGGTAAACTTCAGGATACTTCCCCCGAAGACTTGCCATTAGATGGGAGGCACTGAGTGATCCTCTCACTGCAGCATTGACCTTCCCGGTTAATAAAAGGTCTAATAGTTCATTTTCTGACTTCGTCAAAACAACCTTAAAATCAACCCTACGAGCCGCCTGAACTATGGCCTGATTCTCACCCACACCTGCTGCGATTTTCATTAGTTAATATTCTTTCCTTTAAACCTATTTATAATGTAAATACTGATAACTAGATTCATTTTCATAATTTGATTTCAGTTAATTGTGTTATGCAAATATTTTACCAAAATAATATAAATGATAAGAATATAGCTATAACTGGTAAAAATTGTTCGTAAATCATAACTGACCACCATAAAAAGTTAGAACTGATTTTATCATACTAAAATTGAACGTTTAGGAGTTTCAATTGGATCAAAAACTCAATGATAAATAAGTTAAATATATTTTCAATGAGAGTTACAATGTATTTAACCCGGCAAAAAAAAATGAAGGTGTTTTAATGGTTTTTGAAGGAAAAACCCCCCATAATTCCCGAAAATTTTCGGATAATTCAACAGGATATCTAGTTTGCTCTGAATGTAATGGTTATTACAAGTTACAGGGAAACGAATCTCCAGATGACTTTGAAAAGTGTGAATGTGGAAGTTCCCTTACCTATTATGAATCAATGGCACTCTCAGAAGGCACTTTAAAATTCAGTTCCACCCATCCCGGTTCTGATTTAATTAAACCTGAAGAAGTTAAAGATTTGGATCATCTTAAAAAACCAGTAACTATCCATTCCACCACCCCTAACAATTCTAAGGAATCAGGAAGCGAATTCATAATGAATCGTTTTGAAAAACATGACCCAGTCTCTGATGAAGTTTTAACCACCCTCAGACAGGATAAAGGGGATTTATGGGATAATTTAGATGAACTTAGTTCTAAAAAAGGCCATGATCATCAGAAAATTGCCACGGATGATGTTATTGAGGTGAATCGTTTAATGATGCTGGTTGATGAGAAAAGAGCCCTTGAAGAAAATAACGGCCCATCAAAATTAAAATCAGCTTCCAGGAGAATGGGTCCCATTGGCTTTTTAGGTGCAGCCATAGTGTTATTGATAACAGTTCTGGTCTTAACACTGGCCGGTGAAATAGTTTAACTAAATGTTTTGATTAAACAGGAAATATTTAAAATTCAGATTAAAAAAGAAATAGTTTAAAGAGTTATTTTTGTTTTATTGAAAATGAGGTTATCTCATAAATTTTAAAATATTAATCTTATCCCCCATATTAGATTGTAATTTTACAAAATGATTTATACAAATGATTAAATTCCAATTTTAGTGTTCTTTTAATATACCTTTGTTCTTTTCAGCTTATTAACAAACTCTTCCGCATTTTTAAGGTCTTTTACATTAGGTCTGCCCTTATTCATCCCTCCAAATAGTTTAAGAAAACTATTGGTGTTAAATCCTTTACATTGAAATTCATCAACAATCGTGTAACCTTTAGAAAGCAGTTTTTCCCTAAGCATTGAATGATCTTTGGCTGATTTGGATTTTCCAGTTATGCCACTGGTTGAGAAAAGGAATGCTTTCTTATTGTTCACTTGAGGTAACTTATCAGCAAGTTCAAGTAGAGATTCATGGTGTTTTGCACTATAAATCCCGGAACCAAAACCTACCAAATCATATTCTTGAAGTTTTTCGGGTTTAATCTGTTGTGGTGTTTTTATTTCAGCATCAAGAACTTTAACGAAGACATTCGCTATTTTTTCGGTATTATGATGATGATATGAATACAAAACCAAAATAGATTTCATTGGCATTGAATCATTAAAGTTTCCCCCTGGTTTTTCCATTTTTTCACTTTTTTTCAGCAGCTTTAATTCCTTTTTCCATTCCTTCCAGGGTTATCTGGATGTCCTCGGATGAATGGGCCTGGGATATGAAACAGCACTCAAACTGGGATGGGGGAATGAAAACTCCGTTGGTTAGCAGAGTTTGGAAGTAGGTGTTGAATTTCTCGGTGTCAGCAGTTTTAGCCTGGGTATAGTCCCATACCTCACTAGGGGTGAAGTATATCTGGAACATTGATGAGATACCTGCCACCTGATAATCTAAGGATGCATCTTCCAGGATGTTTTCCAGTCCTCGGCGCATCTTCAGTCCCTTAACTTCTGATTCCTTATAAAATTTTTCATCCAGATGTTTCATGGTTTCAAGGCCGGCAGTGATTGATATGGGGTTTCCATTAAAGGTTCCTGCCTGGTAAACATCCCCCTGAGGAGCTATGCGTTCCATGAATTCCCTTTTACCTGCAAATGCACCCATGGGGAATCCTCCCCCTAATATTTTTCCCATGGTCACCAGGTCCGGTGTTACACCGAAATATTCTTGGGCGCCACCAGCAGCTATCCTAAAACCGGTGATTACTTCGTCAAATATGAGTATTATGCCATTTTCAGTAGTTATTTCCCGTAAAAATTCTAGGAACTCTCTTTTAGGAGGTATACAACCCACGTTACCCATAACTGGTTCCAAAATAATGGCAGCCAGATCATCCTTCTCCTTCTTCACCAGATGGCTGATAGCTCCTGCATCATTAAAGGGGACCAGTAAGGTGTTTTTGGTTGTCTCTTCTGGGACTCCTGGGGAATCTGGTAATCCTACGGCACCGGATCCTGATTTTACCAGGACGTAGTCATGGGCACCGTGGTATGCTCCTTCAAATTTCACTATCTTATTTTTACCGGTGACTGCCCTGGCCAGGCGGATGGCACTCATAGTGGCTTCGGTACCTGAGTTAACAAAACGAACCATCTCTGCACAGGGCACCCTTTTTACAACTTCCTTGGCCAGTTTAATCTCTTTCTCAATGGGAACACCATAGGCCGAGCCCTTTAATAGTTGCTTTGAAACTGCTTCCATCACTGGAGGGTAGGCATGACCCAGAACCAGTGGCCCGTAGGCTAGGCAATAATCCAGGTAGCTGTTTCCATCCACATCGAACAGGTTAGATCCTTCTCCTTTAAGAGCAAAGAAGGGGTATGGTTTAATGGCCCTTACTGGGGAGTCAACTCCTCCTGGAAGATAGTTTTTAGCATCTTTGAATAGGTCTTCAGATTTCATGTCATCTTCTCCTAAATGTTCTAAATGTTTGTTTACCACAGATTATCTCGTAATATTGATTAAGGAATTCACCGCAGCCACAGCAACTGGAGTCCCACCTTTAGGACCTTCTGTAACCAGATTAGGAATTGAAGTTTCCTGAAGTGCTTTTTTAGACTCTGCTGCGCCCACAAATCCAACCGGTACACCAACTACTGCTTTGACATCCATTGATCCAGCTTCCACCAGTTCTATTACTTTCCACAGTGCAGTGGGGGCGTTTCCAATTACCACCACCCCGTCAAAATCATCACTAGCCGCCACTTCCATGGCGGCGGCTGCACGGGTGATCTCCTGTTGCTTTGCAAGTTTGATAGCCCTTTCATCATTGATAAAACATTTAACGCTCCCAGAATACTTATTTATACCTGCCTTTACCATGCTGATGTCAGTCAGGATGTCCTTTTCCTCAGAAATTGCCTCAAGACCTTTTTCAACAAAATTTCTACTCATCCGAGTTATATCCGCATACTCGGGATCCGCAGTGGAGTGCACTATCCGTTCCACTATGGATCTCTCCTCCGGTGTCAGATCCCGGGTTTTTTCATCAATGAGGGACCTTACAATCTCTCTACTTTTAGCAGCAATTTCATAGCCCTGTTTTGTAGATGCACCCATGAACATTGGTTTCATATTATCTTTCCGTACTTCTTATTCCTTATTTTTTCCAGTTTAATTGATACAAAAGGGTAAACCGAAAAGATCCTATTAATCCTTAACATATGTTTTTGATTCTATTATTTTAATATATCTACGTTTGGCGATTGATAGATTCTCCTTCACTTTTCAAATCCAATTATTTTTATTCTGTGTGTTATTTCCAGCATACTAAGTGAATTTTCGCTTCTTTAGACTATCTTTACTACCATTAATGTGTTATAATCTATTTCAACTTTTAATAATATTTATTGAAAATAATAGATTTTGGCTTGAATTATTGTTATTTACAGTAAATTTAAGCCATCGATTTGTATAAAACCTTTTCTAGAGAAAATTCCCCATATAATATCCCTAAATCGTCCTCCAGATTTAAAATTTATATAAATTCTCATACAAAAATAATATGTAAGTATTTCTTGTAAGGAGGGGAACATATGAAAAAAAAGGCCAACGAAGTTAAAGGACAGGTACTTCAAACCATTGCAACATTAATCACCACCGCATTTGGATTAATCGCAGCACTAGCATGGAATGAAGCAATAAAAGCAATTATATTGCAGTTTCTTCCAAAAGGAAGTGATTTATGGGGTTTATTAATATATGCAGTGGTCATCACCATTATAGCTGTGGTGGCGACCATACTAATCGCCAGGGCCATATCTCAACCAGAAGAGGTTCAACTGGTTAAGATCGTGGATGAATAACATTAAAAACAATATAAAACTCCAGATAAAAAACAATGGAAAACTGGAGAACCTACCATTAGATCCTCTTTTCCAAATTTTTTTCTTTTTATTTTCTAGATTCGACGAATTTCCAAAAAAAATAGAATTTAAATAAGTATAGTCCTTTTTAATTATTCCACTTTAATTACAGTGGTCCTGGCAACTTGGTCCAGATATCTTTGCCGTGTTCCTTCTTTACTTCTGGCAAACCCTATTATTATGTCAAGCACCAGTGGGATCCAGAGGAATTTAGAGATGTTTCGTAGGAATGCCATTTTATAGTTCATATCTCCATCAGCAGCCTGCACTTTAAGCTTCATTAAGCCTTTGCCCAGTGTGGTGAACCATTTTCCTTCCATTAAGGTAAAGTATAAAATTATCAGCACACCCAACAATACAAGCCAGTAGTTCAAAACTGAATATAGATTAGTCCATGCTAGTACTGGGTAAATTATGGCAGTTAAGACCCACATAAGTAGAGTGATGAAAATTGCATCAATTATTAAAGCAGCCAGTCTTCTACCCCAAAATTCCTGCATCATAATCACCTGTTGTGTTCTTCATAAATTTTGACATTGTTCTGCTAAAAACACTCATTTTTAGTTTATAATTGTTAACATACCCTGGGAACTGGATCTGCTATGGGTGCCTCCAGTATTCTCTTACCACCCAGTTCTGTTTCCAGGATCACGTGTTTATCAGTGGTTACCTCACCAATTATCTGGGCCTCCCCACCATACTTGGTTTTGCGAATGGCTTCCAAAATTTCATCAGCCTTTTCAGGGGCCACTCCCATGATGACCTTTCCTTCATTGGCCACTTCGTAAGGATCTATTCCCAGCATCTCTGATGCAGCGTGAACTTCCCTTTTAACTGGTATCTTCTCATCATCCAGGAACATTCCCACACCTGACTTTGAGGCCAGTTCATTGAGGGCGTTGGCTATTCCACCACGGGTTGGGTCTTTCATGGCATGCACTCCACCAATGGCTAGTGCTGCCTCTACCATACCCCACACTGGAGCCACATCGGATTTTAAGTCTGTTTCAAAGCCAAAACCTTCACGGTAACTCATTAATGATATTCCATGGTCTCCCACGCTTCCGGTGAGGATGATTTTATCTCCCACTTCGAGTCCTGAATCCGGGGTGATAGCACCTTTAGGGGCAATACCAATCCCTGTGGTGCAGATAATCATCTTATCTAATTTATCATTCTCCATTACCTTGGTATCCCCAGTTACAATGGCCACACCTGTTTCCTGGCATACCTCGTCCATAGATTTAATTATACGTTCCAGTTCATCCACGTTAAATCCTTCGCTGATTACCATGGCATTGGCTATGGCCAGGGGACGGGCACCCATTACCGATACATCATTGACAGTGCCTGCCATTGAGATTCTACCAATATCTCCTCCTGGGAAGAATAATGGGTCAATGGTATGGCTGTCTGTGCTGATTACGATTTCATTTTCACCCAGGGGGATGGTGGCTCCATCATCCAGTTCTGCCAGTCCCACCCCACCATTAACTGTTTTGTTTTTTATATTACCCAGTATTATATCTGAGATGAGACCCTGCATTATCTCTCCGCCAGCCCCATGTGACATTCCGATTTTCATTGATTCACCAGTTTACTTGGTTTGAACTAAATATTTAATATTTTAAAGCCCTTTTTTGAATTTTACACCATTTCATCATTTTAATGAGAATAGAATTTGAGTTAATTCTTGATGATTAGTTGGGATGTTAGTCTATTTAAATATTCCTTATATCTAAAATTTTGAATAGAATCCCCTAATAGGCTGAAAATGGAAAAAAGACTAAAATAGGAGGATATTAAGAGTTTAAGTATATTAATCATTTAATAACCTGGATAAACATAATAATAAAAAGCAGTTTACTTAGTTTTCATAAAACTGCATGAAAAGGATACTGACTGCATAAATAAAGTATACTTTAGTTTAGAATTTAAATTTAAGTTACGTTCTTGTTAAATTACTAGAAACAGGTAAACGAAATAAAATCGGGGAAAATAAGAACAATTTTGGCTTTTAAAGATAATCTGAACTATGAAAGTGGTCTAAATGGAAGGTAACCTGTTTAAAGGGCGTTTAGTAGGGGTTGATGGGAAACCACTGGCACATCATAACCTGGTTATACAGAGGATTGATTCCAGTCCTCTTGTGATGAATCAGGAGATTGCAGAAACCATGACCAGTTCTGAGGGTAACTTCCATGTTTCATCACTGGAATTATCAGAATACGGCAAAAATCCGGAGAAATCCACTAAAATAAAGTTGGAAGTTGGATTTAAAGGTGAAAAGCTGTATGAAACTATTTTAACCGTGGATTTAAAAAGCCAAACAATAGATCTGGGAGTTATGGAGGTTAAAGGCCCCAACAGAGGAGTTAGGGGAAAGGTTTTAGATGAGAAAGGTGATCCTCTGGGGGGTTTGGTGGTTTCAGTGGAAGGTGCTGGGAAGATCGAGTCCTCCTTAAAAGATAGTCGTGCTCTGGAAATGCTAGATAAAATTTCTCCAGTTGCAATTAAAAATTATCATGTGTTAAATGAGTCTAAAACCGATGCAGATGGTTTTTATGAGGTTTTGTACCCTCCCAGCAGTTATCAGAATATTTTAGATGATAAACCCACTATCCAAGTGGTTATTAAAGATGTCTTGGGAGTGTCTGAACTTTCCAGAACAGTCAAATATATCGCTGTATCCGAAACCATGAAGAGTATTGAAGACATAATCATTCCCAGAAATTGGGCAGGGGGATGGTACGTTACCCTTGGAAATTCCCAGAAGTCAAGATTTACAGAGGATAATGAGGTAGAAGTCCTGGTTGATAATCAGACAGAGCTTGAAAGTGTGGTCCAGTCTATTAACAATGCAAATTCATATGTTTACATTACTCAGTTTGAATTTGAGTCAGATTTCACAGCCACCTTTACCCATGAAACTAATGGTAACCTTCGTCCCATGGATATTTTAACCCGCATCATTCTAAATGCCAGTTCAAGGGGAGTCAAGGTAAAAATAATCTTAAATGAAAATCTGGCAGTGCCGGATAGCTACAAAGAGATGGAAGAGTTTTTCAAAGATAGTTCTGTTGAAATCCGCCAGTTCAAATCACATGGCCTCCATGTGATGCATGCCAAAACCCTGATTGCCGATGGAAAAGAAGCCTATGTTATTGGATCTCCATTTAATAAGGATTACTGGGACTCATCACAGCATATAATAAACGACCCCCGACGCCATCCTCCTGGTGTGAGACCGGTTCATGATGTTTCTGTTAAATTGAAGGGAGGAGCAGTTTACCATGTGGAAGAATTCTTCACCCAGATGTGGAATTACATTTCCATGGAAGAGTATCAGGGAGAGGGAATAATAGATCCCCATCCTGCGAGTCCCGGTTCGAGGAAGACACCGGTTCAAATGGCAAGATCAGTAACTCCAGAAACATTCACTAAAAAAGGGGAACTAGGAATATTTGAAGGTTATCGGAAGGCCCTGGCCAATGCTAAGGATTTTATATATCTTGAAAACCAGTTTTTCACCAATAAAACCATTGCTAAAGCTTTGAAAAATGTGATGGATTCTGATGATGATCTGCAGGTTATAGTGGTGATGAATGAAAATCCGGATAACCCCAGATACAAAAAATGGCAGAACCAGTGCATTGAAAAAATGGGAATAAAAACATATGAAGATATTTTGGAAAATCCTCAGATAGGTTTTTTTACTTTATGGTCTACAGGATGGGAAAAACAAAGGTTCCAAATACAACCCGTTTATGTACACGCCAAGGTGGGTGTTGTGGATGATTTATGGGCCACTGTGGGCACCGCCAACCTGGATGGTTCATCCCTCACCTATGTGAATGAACTTGAAGGATTTTTTGACACAGAATTCCATAGAAATATGGAAATGAACGTCATCCTACCTGGATTGGATAAAGATTCAAGTAAATATATTGGGAAACTACGAAATTCCCTGTGGATGGAGCATTTGGGAATTGAAGGGAGTTATCCCATTAAAAAACCAAAAGAAGGTTGGCTAAAAACTTGGCAGGAAGTTTCCCAGAAAAACTTAAAGTCTTTAAACCGGACAAAGCCATATTTAACTGGACATATATTGCCCTACAGCGCTGAAGAATCTGTTGAAGATCAGCTTAAGGATTTAAAAATAGAAACCAATGATTGGGATATTTTAGATTAATAATAAGGGACTAATGAAAAAAAGAGGATTAACATGCCCCAAAGGATTAGATTGATTTAAAAAGATTAATTGATTATAAAAGGATTTCAGAAGGGTATATTTAATTCACTGCTTTTACATCCGTTCTTTATACTCCAGCTCTTTAAACTTGATCTTGAACTCAGTCCCATTATGTCTGGTTAATTCAACGGTACCTTCCAGTTGATTCACCAGGCTGTTTACCAGTTGTAATCCCAGTGTGTCAGTCTCGTCAAAGTCTATGTTTTCCGGTATCCCCACACCATTATCACTGATGATCAGGTCGTAAAGACCATCCTTATATGAATGGAGTTCAATTCTGAACTCACCCTTCTCCTGAGGGGGAAACGCATATTTCAGGGTGTTAGTTACCAGTTCACTTACGATAAGACCACAGGGAATGGCTGTTTCCAGCCCCATCATCACTTCTTCCAGCACAATGATGGTTTTAACCCGGTTTGAATCCACACCATAGGAATAGAATAGATCAGAAACCAGACTCCGGATGTAGTCTGCGAAGTTAATTTCCGAGAAATTGCGTGATTTATAGAGTTTTTCATGGATCATTGCCATGGATTTAACCCTGTTCTGGCTTTCTTTAAGAACGTTAACAGCCTCTTCATCGTTAACGTACTGTTTCTGGAGGTTGAGTAAACTGGAAATAATCTGCATGTTATTTTTAACTCTGTGATGGATTTCCCTTATTAGGACTTCTTTTTCTTTAAGTGAAGATTTGAGAGCATTTTCAAACTCTTTTCGCTCGGTAATGTCCCTGGCCACCATTACTGTGTAGAATATATCACCGAACTTTACCAGACTTATGCTCATTTCCACATTGATCTGGGAGTTGTCACTACGTTGTAAGACTGTTTCAATGGTTTTGCGGTTTTGGAGGTGTTTCCCATCAAATAAACTGAAAATAATTGTTCTCATTTCATCCAGTTTATCGGGAGCAATTATATCCTCCACTTTCATTTCCAGCATTTTTCCAGCATGATATCCCAGCTGTTGGCAGGCGGAATTATTCACATCTGCAAAATGGCCAGATGGAACTTCTGAAAGAAAAATTGCTTCATTGGTTTCATCCAACAGTGCCCTGAATCTTTCCAGTTCAGAGAGTCTCTGCTGCAGTTCTGGATAGTAACTTTTTCTTATGGATTGTTCGCCTAATCCTATTATTTTCTCACGAATGGAATCCCAATTATCCTCTAGATCAGAGCGCATTTTTAAATATCTCCTCTACATCCTTCTGGGTTGGTCTCCGGGGATTGGTTATGATGCAGGCGTCATTCATGGCTTTACCCGCAAGTTCAGGAATATCACTGGCAGTGACTCCAACATCCTTAAGGGAGTAATTTACATCAGCTTCAGCTTTCAAATCCCTTATTCCATTTATTAGAGTTATTTTAATTTCTTCATCATTCATTCCATCAATTTCCAGGCCCAAAGCTCTGGCAATTTCCTTGTATTTTCTGCTCTCTTCATCAAAGTTAAATCCCACCACATGATCCAGAAGTAGTGCATTGCATTCTCCATGGGGCAGATCCAGGAAACCACCCAGACTATGTGCCATTGCATGCACCAATCCAAGGCTTGCATTGGAAAATGCTAATCCTGCATTTAAAGAGCTCAACATCATTTTAGCCCTCAGATCAATATTACCCAGATCATTGCTGACTGGAATAAGGTTAGATGCGACCAGCTTGATGGCTTCCAGTGCATGCAGATCAGTGATAGGGGAACTGGCATTGGATACAAATGCCTCTACTGCATGGCTTAAAACATCAAAACCGGTGTTGATTGTTAAAGATCGGTCCATGGTAAGTGTTGTTTCCGGATCAATCAGGGCCACATCCGGTACCACAGTTTTACTAACTATGGCCATTTTTAATTTTCTTCGGGAATCAGTTATAATTGCAAATTGGGAGACATCTGCTGCACTTCCTGCAGTTGTGGGGATGCATATAAGGGGTGGAGATGGGATTTGAACTTTGTCCACACCTTCAAATTCATTTACCTCTTTTTTGTTGGAGCTGACAATCCCTATGGCCTTGGCACAGTCCATGGCACTCCCGCCACCCACTGCCACAATGAAGTTGCAATTTTCATTTAAGTAAACTTTGGCTCCTTCCATAACCTGAAGTGCAGTGGGGTTTGATTTAATATCTGAATATATCTCATAATCAATTTTTTCATCTTTTAAAGCATCAAAAACAGGGTTAACCAGTCCTGAACCTCTGATATCAGGGTCTGTGACAATTAACACTTTTCGGGCCCCAAAATTTTTAGCATATCTCCCTACCAGTAATCGTGCCCCTGAACCAAAGATAAATTCTGGAGCCACGAATTTTCTTAATTCCAATACACTTTCCATGGTATCCCCACAAAAAATTAAACATCCACTTCAATTATTCGCATTCACGGATTATCCTTCAAATAGGTCTTAAAATCTCCAAATAATCCTAATCTTTGAATAAACCTTGAACTTAAATAGTTTGAAACTATATAAGATTAAATAATATTTTTATAGATTCCACACTAATTATATTATTCCATCCAATAATTCTTTAAATTGATTAGTGGTTAGTGAAATTATTTTTTAATGAATTTTTAATATCGTAGTTAATGGGATAAATTGTTAACAGTAGAAAATCCTGGAAGTAATATAAGGGAAAGGTTAATATATCATACTTTAGTAAAATCATATATCTGGAGATGAAGATTTAGTGAAGACTTTTTTACACTCCAATAGGAATATATTTGAATATGATATTTCCGTAACTTATTTGTAAAATAAATAGAAATTAAGCTAATAGAGGTGAATTTAAATGGCAATTTGGCAAGGAACATCCGTGAGAAAAGCTACTGGTGCGCGGGCTAAGACTAATCGTAACAAAAGAAAAATGGAATTCGGTAGGGAACCTGCAGAAACCAAAATTGGAGACAGGAAGATCAAAACCATAAGAACCAAAGGTGGTAACGAGAAGATACGTCTCACCAATGCGGAGAAAATCAACGTGGTTGATCCTAAAACCAAGAAGGTGCAGTTAGCCGAGATCACCAGTGTGGTGGAAAACCATGCTAACACTCACTTCGTAAGGAGAAATATCATCACCAAGGGTGCTGTTGTTGAAACCAGTGCAGGTAAGGTTAAAGTGACCTCCCGACCTGGTCAAGATGGTATTATCAACGGAATCCTCATGGAAGAATAGGTTTAATCCTATTTTAATACCTTTTTTTTAATTACCCTCTCAAATATCTCTGAACTGCCATTATAACACTCAATCATTATAATATTTACACTATAACAATCAGTAAGGAACTTGAATTCTAATAATGGGTGTTAACATTGGACAAATCGATTAAAGAAAGTGTGGACAAGTTCTTGGTTTCGGTTAACCAGGAATTACCCCAGGGAATGGAACTTGAATTTGAAGGATTCTATGAAAGGGGTTTCTTTGTCACCAAAAAAAGGTATGCCCTTATACAGGATGATAAAATTGTGGTTAAGGGTTTGGAGTTAGTTCGGAGAGATTGGGCTCCAGTTGCTAAAAAAACCCAGGAAAAAGTAATGATGGCTATTTTAAGGGATGGATCTCCTGATAAAGCTGCTAAAATTATTAAAGAAGTAATTGACCAGATTAAAAAGGGTGAAACTCCTCTTAAAGATCTGGTGATCCACACTCAGCTTACCAAAAATCCTGATAAATATCAGCAAAGAGCACCGCACGTTCTCGCTGCTAAAAAGGCCATTGCAAGAGGGCGGAAAGTGGGACGTGGCTCCATAATAAGATACATAGTGATTAAAGGAAGGGGTCCCATAAGCCAACGAGCAGAACCCCTTGAAGATGCTGATGTGGCCAACTACGATCCCAACTATTACATTGACAATCAGGTCCTGCCGGCAGTTTCCAGGATAATTGATTCATTGGGTTATTCCCAGGATGAGATTGTTCACCAGGAAAAACAGAGTAGTTTAGATGCATTTTTTTAATTGAAAATTTATTATTTTTTAAACGGGCATCTATAAGATCATGGATCATTATTATATGTCGTCATAGACTATCATGAATTAATTAAATTTAAAATAAATTAATTGAATTTTAAAATAAGAATATAAAAATAAGAAAAGGTAGGGTGGGTAAATGATCAAGGCTGTTTTTTTTGATATAGATGATACACTATATGATACGTCTGGTTTTGCTAAATTGGCCCGTAAGGCTGCCTTGCAAGCTATGATAGATGCGGGTTTACCCCTATCACAACAGGAGGCCTACCTTCTTTTAAGGGAGATCATCAAAGAGAAGGGATCCAACTACGATAAACACTTCAATATTTTAACCAAAAGAGTTATGGGGGAGGAAAAACCACTTCTCATTGCTCTGGGTATGATAACTTATCATAACGTTAAATTTGCTCTTTTAAGACTTTTCCCAGACACCATGTCCACTCTCATATATCTAAAGAAAAGTAATTATCAGATGGGAGTTATCTCCAATGGTTTAACCATTAAACAGTGGGAAAAACTCATCCGACTGGGTTTATATCATTTCTTCGAGGATGTGGTAACATCCCAGGAAGCCGGATCTGAAAAACCAGACCGTAAAATATTCCAACTTGCCCTGGAACGTATGGGATGCCAGGCGGAAGAATCAGTTATGGTGGGAAATAAGTTCAGTGAAGATATATTGGGAGCAACCAAAGCAGGTATGTCTGCAATACTGGTCAATTCCCAACTAACTGAAGCTGAGAAAGAACTTATTAAAACAGAAGGTTTAAAGGTTAACGTGGTTTCAGACATTAACCATGTGAAAACTATACTCTAGAGTGGGAATTATAGTTAGAGTGGGATTAATTTATTATACTAATGATAGACCTGAAAAAATAAATAAATATGACTAATAATAATCCAAAAAACTGGATATATAATAATAATATAAAAAACCCGAATAAAAGTTTTCGGTGGTTTACAATGAATTACTATCACGATGAAAAGATGCAAAAAATTTTCAAAGCCCTGAAACAACCCAAAAACTTGGATGATCTGCAGCTTTCAGACAGTTTCGTCAAGGGATTAATACTTAAAATCATCAGTAGTTACGGTACCGTGAAAACCAGTACCATCAATGAATTAACGGGTATTCACTGGGACATCCTGGAGGAAAGTTTAAGTAAGATGGAAAAAAGTGGTTTTTGCGCCCCTGTAAGTGGAGGGTTCCTCTTTTCCAGTGTTGAATACACCATAACCAAGAAAGGACGTGAAAAAGTTCGGGGAATTGCCGAAGAAAATCCCTATATTGGTATTGCCCCGGTCCCCTACGAAGAGTACTTTCAGATCATGAAGATCCAGATACACCACCGTTATCCCCTTGAAATCCCTCCAGAAGTAGTGCAGGAAACTTTCCACCAAGTGGTGGGGGTGGATTATGCTAAAGAAGCCCTTATTGAATCATGTATAATTGGTAAGGGAATTTTCGTCTACGGCCCCCCTGGAACTGGTAAAACCTTTATTATCAGCACCATGCCTGACCTTTTACCACCACTGGTGATTCCCAAGTACATAGAGTTTGGTGGGAAAATTATACAACTTTACGATCCTGATTTTCATAAGATGTGTGAAGAACAACCCAATGATCCCCGCTGGGTTAAGATTTACGCCCCATTTGTTCTAACAGGTGCTGAACTTAATTTAAACAAGCTGGAAACCAATTATGATCCTAACAAGGGTGTTTATGAAACCTCTCCACTGATTAAAGCCAATGGAGGTATCCTGTTAATTGATGATCTGGGAAGACAGCGTGATGACCATGAACTCATCCTCAACCGGCTGATTGTGCCCATGGAAAACAAGAAGGATGTGGTTTACGTGCGTGGTATTCCAGTTATCCTGCACACCCACTTCATTCCCGCATTTTCCACTAACCTGGACATAAGCATCATGGATGAAGCACACCTTCGCCGTGCTCCTCTGCATATTTTCCTTCAAAATCCGGAAATTGAAGAGGTTACTGAAGTTTTCCGCAGGAACCTGGAGGATCTCAATGAGGGTTTCCAGCCGGAAGTCCTGGCCCGATTCATGAAGGTTTACCAGTCCAAAAAAGAAGGGGGGGAAGGCCTGCAACCCAGCTTCGCCCATGCTCGTGATGTTGCCCAGATCTGTCAATCAGTGCGCATTAACATGGGCAAAGACATCATAGATACCGAAGTCCTGGAAGCAGCTCTGGATAAGCATGTTCTGGTGGTGCTGCAGCGGATGAACATTGATATAGCTCAGATTTCCCATAAAACTCGTTCATTCAGATTGAAGACCGATGATCTGGAAAGAACTTACCAGGAATTATCTCACTACGGTGCCAGTCTCATATGCTATGAAAATAACTCAATAATCACCGATGTGGATGAAAGCACCAGTCCGGTGGAATTAGCAAATTATTTGCACGGTAAAGACATCAAAGTCGAAAGTATTGATTTAATAGCAGAGTCAGAGAAAGAATTGAGAAGGACACTGTTAAACTGGTGATGATTAGTAACCACAACTTATTTAAACGTGGAGTACCTACACAAAATAAACATTTATAGAATGGGAGTATTATTAAAGAAATTTCCATTTACCGGACATATTTCTTTACCGGATAATTTCAATTATATTAACATGAATTTTTTAGAAAGTATGTGATTTTAAGAAAGTTTAGGATTTTAAGAAAAATTTTAGGGGAGAATTTCATTTGAAGAAGTACATTATTATAGGGATTGCTATTCTGGCTATAGTTGCACTCATCATTACCGTGCCATTTGGCAGTGCCAACATCGAAACTAAACATTATCAGAATGGTGAAATTTCTTTTGATTATCCTGCTAGTTGGCAGCAGGTTTCAGGGCAAGGGTCTCAAGTAGTTGCATTTAAAGACCCTGAAACTGGTATGAATGTTACTGTCAACCGCCAAGTAATGCCCTCAGGATACAATACCACGCAGGATTTTGTTCCAGAAGTTATTAAAGAATCAGAGAGTAACCTCAAACTTACATCCAGCAAGAAAATTGATGTGAACGGGAAGGTGGGTTACGATAACACCTACCAGATCCAGAAAAATGGTTCCACTATAGATCAAAGAGAGCTATGGGTAAATGCCAACGGAGCACTTTACAGTGTCATATATAGTTATCCTCAGGAAGGATTTAAAGTAGAATCCCTACTGAAAGGACTTAAAGGATCAGAAAATAGTGCTGCTTTTGATGCTGTTAAAAATAGTTTGAAGATCAACTCCACTAAACTGGCTGATATGCCTACCTTTGGAACGGTATCCATACCCAGACTGGGAGTGACCTGGAATATACGCTCCGATACTTTAAACGCAATGGGAGCTGTTTATCATTATTCTTCACCAGACAGTACTTTACCAAAAAGCTTTTACCCTGGTGAAAAAGGATCTATGGGATTACTAGGACACCATACTCGGTATTCCGCCCCATTTGACAATATAGATAAACTTCAAATCGGAGATACTGTCATTATTAATGACTATCTGACCCAGAAAAAATACACTTACAAAGTAGTTTCCAATAATGATATAAGATACGATTACACCACCAATGTAATCACATTCCCGGCTGGAATTAAAGAACTGGTCCTGGGTACTTGTTGGCCTGAAGGATTTACCGCTGCTGAAAGGTATACTCACTGTCAGTTAAGCTCTGTGGATCCACTCAATTAAGAGCCAACTTAATATCTTGAAAAAACTATTTTTCCTTTTTTTTTATTTTCAGGAAATAATATCTCGTATAAAGGTAAGCATGAATATCAGAACAATATAAATTTGATAAAATGTATATAATAACCTATTTATATTTAATTAGCTCTAGATAGATTATAGATTTGGATAGAAATAGATTTAAGGGTTATGAAAATGAAAAAAACATTCATCATTTTACTCCTGGCAATACCATTGATTTTATTTATCGCATTATTTCCCATATTTTCCGTAGACAATCAGAATTCGTCTTCGGGTAATAATTCTAATAATAATACCAGTGAATCACCTGCAACCGGAAACATAACTACCAATACTTCACCAGATAAAGTGGCGTTTATAATACCTCATCCAGATGATGAGACCATTGGTGTTGGTGGGACAATTCAAAGAATCATGGAAAACGGTTCTACAGTTCACTTTGAGCTTATGACATCGGGTGATGCTGTAACATCCCAGTTACTCACGGTAAAGAATTATTACAACATAGAAATTCCTTCAAATTCCACTGCAGACTATCGGAAGAAATTAATCCGGGAAGATTCATTTAAACGGGTTATGGCTATTTTTGGTACTCATTACAATATACAGAGCTTTGATGATGGTGCCTTGAACTCAGAGATTGTATTTACTACCATGGAAAATCTGTATCTTAAGGAAGGTTACACTGTCTTCTACACCACAACTGGAGATGGAAATGGGGATCATCTGGCCTGTCAGCAGGGAATGGCCAAGATGAAAGAGAAATATCCCAACCTGAAATACAGGCAGTTTCCTATTTACTATTATCATGCTACCAGAGCAGCTACCACTGCCCTGACCAACAATTACACTGATGTAAATGTCAACACATATGCTGCTAAAAAGAAGAGCGCATTTCAGGTTTATTACAATATAAACACCATTTTGAACACATTTTACCCTTACAGTGATGGTTTATACAGCATTGGCCCTGAAAGAATTTATTATATAAATTAATTTAGGGGTTATCCCCATTAATTCTAAAACCAATGAAGAACTTCATTAAAGGTTAATAGAATAAGAAAGATAAAAAATTTATAGATATGAAAATTTAAATTAAATTTATTTAAGAATCCAGATGGAGATTTGATAGATATGGCAGATACAGTTATATTTGGATCACTACTTTACTCTCACATAATCCCACCTATACTGGCATTTATAGGTGTGATACTGCTTTGCAGTGGAATCATGGATGGAAAAAGGAATTATGCCATTGCAGGAGTTGTACTCTTCTTTGCAGCGGGTCTACTGCCCTTTTTGATATTGCCAGTGATTTTAGGTACATGAACGTTTAAATAGATTCATGTGCCCATTTAATTTCATTTTCAAATTCTATTTTTTCTTTAAATATTTTAACTATTGAAGTTTTCTGTTTAATTATTCATTTTCTGGTTTAATTAATCCATTTATTATTGAATTAATGATATGAACTCAGAACGTTTATCCTCGATTAATTTTCTATTACCCTGAAATGCTCCTTTATTTTCTAATTTTAGTGAGGATACCAGTGAAGCAAAAATTCCACACTCATGGGGATCCGATACCTCCTGCCTTCTGAATGCATAGGCCGCCAGGTAACTATCACCTAGGCCAGTTGGATCCACCCTTTCCTTTGAGGGAAAGGCAGGGATCTGATGGGTAACATCATGGTGCCTGGAATAAACAATAGATCCTCTATCTCCTCTGGTGATAATCACTTCCCCGGGACCAATAAGAGAAAGATTCCTGGAAATTTCATGCAAAGAAAGGGATGAATCATCAATTATCACCCCTGCTTCAACCTCATCCAGGAACAAGAAATCCGCACATGTTAAAAACTTTTTATAATGTTTCAGTGGCTTTAAAACTACTTTTTGACCTTTTAAATGACGTAGATACCCCTGAACTCCCAAATATACTGGTATTTCCTGCTCAAAGATGTATTTAAGGGTTTCAAAAGGTACGTCGTGTGGTGAAAGGGGTGAAACCAGTACCGCATCAAATGTATCCCAATCAATGGGAGACAGGTGAGAGATTTCAATGGGATTAGAAGGTATGCAGGCTCTCTGCAACCGGTGATTAGGATTCTCATCAGGATAAAAATTCTCAAATTGCGTGGTTTTGTTACCCCATACAGGTTTTAGCTTTATATCCTGAGGAAAATTATCGAGCAGACTAGTATCATCCTTTCCCACAGTCACCAGGGCGGTGACATCCGATTTAAGGGCTGATAAAACTCCGGCCTGATAATAAACTGGCCCCCCAATACCTTTACATTTTGAACCACTTTTTAAAATAGTGTCACGGGTTACAGGACCGATAATCAAAAATTTAGCCATAAAAATATCTTGGACAGATGAATTAATAAGCTTAAGGATTTGATTGGTGATTTATTAAAAAAAATTGATATGGATAATTGTAAATGGGATTATTCAATAAAAGTAAATTCATAAAATGAGTATCTGATGAATTATACACCTTAAAAAAGTTTCATTTGACCCTGGTGGAGTGTAGTACCTACTAAAACTTTATCCACACCTCTTTTATCCAGCTGGGAGATATCTTCCACAGTAATGCCCCCTCCTAAAATAATCGAACTTTCAAGTCCTGCAAACTCATCCATTAACTTCCAGTTAATCCCTCTTTCAGTTCCTACCCTGGAGATATCCAGAAGAATTATCTGGGATGGTTGTAATTTTTCTAAATTTTCCCGTAATATATTGAAATCAAGCACCATATGTTTGCTTAGGACTTTATTCTGGATGATATCAATGCTTACAACGATCTGTTTCCTGTTAACCCTGCAAAATATTTCATGAAGATCCTCCAGTTTTTTCAGAGTCTCTGTGGCCACTATCACCATATCTGCAACTTGAAGGGCTTCTCTTACTGAATCCAGATCACTGGCACCGCAATCCAGCATCACAGGGATAATCTGGTTGATCTCCCCTACCAGATCCCGATTAGAATTCCTTCCCTCAATGGCATCCAGATCAGCAATGTACAATTGCTTTGCCCCTGCATCAAAAAGAGCACGGGCAATTTCCAGAGGATCGGAAGAAGGATAGAAAACTGTTTGAAGCGGTTTATATGACTTTCTGTTTCCAGATTTTCCCGAAACAGCCGTTCCTTCTTTTATATCCAAAACTGGTATTATCAATTAATCACCCACAAATTAAGGCTATTAATTATTTTTATATTTTTATAATTTTGTATGTGCAAAGCATGACTCCAAGTTACCACTCGCACATTCTAAACCAGTAAATATACCCAATATGAAATAATTAAGATCTGATGTAATCTTATTGATGTTACCTAAGATAAATAGTTTTGATGACTAGGTAGAATAAAATGAAATGAAAAAACTAAAGGTGGAAAGTCCTATTTGGCGGTGCAAATACCGCCAGATAAGTCAACCCTCCACCATAATCAACTTTCCAGTAGTGGGATCCTGATAAACAGTTCCCTTTTTAGCATATCCCTGTCCTGAACCTGACTCTGATTGGGGTGTGTCATTGAGTTCACTACCCTGATTAATTTCAGCCACCTGCTTCATGGCCTCCATGGTCTCTTGACGTTCTTCCTGGGTCATGTTGGCAAAAACCACGTTTTGCATGTTCCAGGACATTACCAGAAATATCAAAAATCCAACTGCCAGTACCAGCATGGCATCCACAAGGTTTGCGGATCCTGCTGATGGGTCTTCTCCCTGATTATCATCCAGCATACGGCGTTTGCGCCTTACCATGATCCATCACCTCAAGTGCAGCTTCACACAGAGCATCCAGATTAGACAGGTATTCTTCGTACCATCTTCTTCTGACCTTGGATATGACGTAAGCTATAGCTCCTGCTGCTAATCCAACAACCGTAGTGTCAAATGCTATGATAATTGCATTGGCCAGAGTGTTAATATCTCCTGAACCCAGTGCTGCCAGACCAGGACCCATGGGGATCAGTGTTCCCATCAAACCCAGTGTAGGTCCTAAACGGGTTACAATATCTGTTTTCTCCAGACTCTTGGCTGCCATGGCCTCTTCTTTTTCAATGAGTTTTCGGGCCAGGGCTTCCCTGGATTTACTGCCCAGTTCAGGGTGAGATGCAATTTTGATGATGATATTCTTGTAACCGGCAGGAATATCACTTTTATCCATTACTTCCTTAATTCCTTCAGATGTACCTGTATTGGCAAAATCACTTATAATTTTCTCTATTTCCTCCGTACTAACTCTTATTCTACCAGTATACTCAGATATAAGACCTCCGAAGCTTATTATGGCATAAAGCATGAAAGCCAAAAGCCCGACAATAACCGGTATGAGAAGGCTCTGGGATATGACATGCAAAATTGAACTTAACATTTCACTGCCTGGAATCGCTACCATATAAATCACCTAATATTTAATTATCCATTGCTATTTTGATTAGTTTTAATTGGTTTTTGCGTTTTGATTGGTATTTTGATTAATTTTATTGGTTTTTGCGTTTTAGTTGCTATTTTTACTATTTTTGATTGGTTTCTGAAGCTTTATCTAGAAAAGGACTACGATTGCGGGCTATATAATAACCAGCCACAGTGAGTACAACAATTGTTATCAATGCATAAACAAAGGTCCAGATATCAGGAATATCTACAGGACTCATCTGTTGACTTAAAACTGTGCTGATATTGGGAATGACTATGGCAGAAGTTAAAAAGTAAAACCCAGCAAACAACATGAAATTACCCAGTAAAACAGGGTAAGGTTTGTTTAATTTGCGCCCTATTAACCCTGAAACAAGGTAACATACAGCCATGGTTATCATTAAAAACAGTGCAGCGTATTCCCCCACAGCAAATGCAGAAGCACCAATCATAGGTGCGGCAATGATTATTGCTGCCACCGCTGCTCCAAAACAACATGGGCAGGGAGCAATCATGGCCATGCAGGTTGCGGTAACACTGTCTTTATTGTGTATTTTCCATTCCTTGAGTGTGTGGAAACCCGCATAAAGGATGACTGCAGCCATTGCAATACCCAGAACAGAACTGTAGGCATAAACAAATCCCTGTATCTGTTCAATGAAACCGCCAGCAATAAAAGTGAGTAAGAGTATACCGCCTCCGTAGCCCAAGATTATAGCCGCTGTTACCTTCCTGGAAAGACCGGCAAATCCCATGGCCAGACCAATTTTTATTCCGAAAACCATTACTACCGAGAGTATCCCCAGTTTCCATAGTAATTCCATCATTTTAATCACCGCTCCGTCATCTTAACCATACTAAGAATTTAATTAAATTACTTATAATATTTTCGATCTATTAAGTATTATTACTTTACAGGTCAAATCAAGTTGTATCGTAATACTTTAAATTAATTTAATACTTTCAGTATGGTTTTTGAAGTTATTGTAATACTTGCCATGGTTTAATTAGTAATAATTATTCTTACACCCAAATCATGTTCCGAAATCATGTTAATTTACACCCAAAAAAAAGAAGAAAAAGGGGTAAAAATCTTTTATTTTTTAAATATCGTTCCCCTGAAGTAACCAAATCCTACCAGACCTACCAATATTAAAACGCCCACAATTGCAACTATTGGCATGCTGGATTGAGGTGAGGCAGAACTATTCTCTGATACTTCATAGGACTTGGAAGTACCATCAGTGCCGGCAGTTTCCGATGCTGATTGGGATGTGGATGAACTCTGTGACCCACTCTTAGTAGCAGCTTCACTGCCAGATGAATCACCAACTGAAGAGGATGCCCCACTGGTTGACTGTGCACTGGCTGATTGTGGTGTGGATCCCGGTGTTCCCAGATTCAAACTCTGACCAGTGGTACTTGCAAAAGCTGCAGCATACTGTTGAAGCTGTTCCATGCTCAGGGATGAGCCAGTAACCATCATCTGGTTTAACACCAGATTTCCACAGGTGTGGTGGCAGCAAGTTACACCATATGTATTCACACTCTGAATGAATTCATTGATGAGAGCAGTTTTGACTTCTGCTGATGGATTCCAGTAGCCTTTTCTTATTGTTTCCACCATCCTTGCCAGCATGGATTGTTTGGCGTAAGGATTGTTGGTATTGAAGTACTCTTTTAAACCGAGATTGTTCTTATCCAGGATATAGGTCTCGTAAACCATGTTCCATGTATCTTCAGTCACGAGACCGGGTGTTGTTACCTGCCACATCCATAAGTCTTCAATGAAGGTATCCATGTAGCGTGTTCCATCCTGCCCGTGTCCCTGCATACCACTGATCCAAGTAGGATTCAGGTATCTGGTTAGAAGGTCACGGTTGAAGAACTGGCTTAATGTTTCGATTTTGTAATCTCCGGATTCTCTTAAGTTGTTTATGTACAACTCAGGATATTTCCCGGAAACTCTGGCAATTGCCATCCCCAATCCGCCCAGGTAGGCTGCAACCATAGGATGATCCAGTACACCGTAAACATTGGAAGATCTGCTGAACTGGCATATTTCCACGCCGTTAAGGACTTTCTGGAATAAACTGCTTGACTTTTGACCCCATCCATCGTTTCCATATACATAGCTCATACGATCTAAGTAGAAGTCTGCCACTTCATCGGTACTGTTCCAGGTTTCACTGGCCGGTATCACCTCCTGAATTCCCGGGGTGTAAGCACCAGATGGTTCAGAAAATACTCGAGACATGGAAAGACTTCGAGCTTCAGCTTCACTGTAACCTTCACTGAGAAGTGACTGGTAGATTGCTTCGGAGTGTTCTTTAACGTAGTTGGAATAAGTTGTTGTATCATTTGCCTGTGCAGCTAATCGTACTGCTTTATCCAGTAATTTTACGAGGTCGGAATACATGTCACGATACAGTCCAGATATTGTAATTACCACATCGATTCTGGGCCGTCCCAGTGTTGTAGAGTCAATGAGTTCAACATCCTTCACACGACCTTTTGAATCCCTTACCAGTTTTACTCCTAATAGGTAGAATATTTCAGATTCCATTATACCCTGATGTCGGGATGTTTCCACAGACCAGAGTACAAATGCCACCTTCTGAGGGTAACTTCCAGTCTTCTGGAGTTGCTCATTTACCAGTTGATTGGCCAGTTCAATACCTGCATCCCAGGCATTTTCAGTTGGCACGATACGTGAATCAAAGGTATAGAGATTTCTTCCAGTTGGTAAAGCATCTGGGTTTCGTACAGGATCACCATTTTTACCAGGTAGAATGTATTTACCTTCCAGTGCATCCAGGATTCTGGTTATTTCATAGTTACAGTCTGCTATCCTACTGGCATAATTTAAGGCTAAGTTCAGATATTTGGTAACCTCATCCAATACTGTTCCCAGAACCTTATTCTGTGCAGCTTCTGGAGTCAGATTGTTAATTAAAACTTCGCTGAGCAATGCGGTTGTAAGACCTTCTGCTGGATTTACCGCTGCAACTTCATCTTTATACTCATCTCCCAACATTGCCTCCACCATGGCCACCAGAGCCGTTCCATTTAAAGGATCGGTACCGTTTGGTGTTTCACCGAGTATGTGAGAACCATAGGGCATGTAGGTAGTTTTCAAGTCCTGTAGATAGGTTTTCAGTGACCCTAAAAATGCTTCAAACAGAGAAGTGTCACTGGATACATTATCAAGATTTACACCTAAAGCCTGATCTATGCCTAAACTTTTGGTTTTGTTGATAATGTCCTCTTTATATCCTCTTTTCAGGGTTTCATCTACTGAGTTGTAAAGATTTATGTCCTGGTCTAAATCTGCTAAATCTCCGTATAATCCCGATGGAATGAGTATGGGGGTCATGAAGTCAACAATGAGCATGTTGGCCCGTCGTCTGTCAAAGATCCCTTCAGCATCCATTGGTAATACGTGGATTATGGGCATGTCCTGTAAGAGGATTGCTCCCCAATCATGTGCAGATAGTCCAACCTGTTTACCAGGCATCAGTTCTACTATACTGAAAATGGAGAATATGGCATCTGCATGGTAGACTTTGTTCATCCAGAAGTAAAATGCAAGGCAGTCATGGGTTGGTGGCAGAGTTCCAGTGTTGTACAAGGTAGAGTTATCCTGCAACCATCCCCAGACCGGTTCAGGTACCAGTATAATGTTACCGTACTGAATTTTAGGGATGACAATGTACTTTCCAGTTGCATTCTCATAAACCATTATTTTACCTGGTGCCAGTCCCCATTGTTCTATCATTTCCGCCTGTTTATCTGCAGAAAGTTCACTGAACCATTGCATGTAGAGACTTCCTGGTATGAGTATCACACTACCGTTTTGCACCCTTTTTTCTAGTTCACCGGGAGCCCAGGTTCCAACGTTACTACCTACCTGTGCCATTAATGTTGCAAGTTCAGTGGCAGTGGGTAATGGACTATCTCCAACATTGTACCCTCTTTCCTTGAGTGCTACCAGGAGTTTGGCCAGACTGGCTGGTGTGTCCAGGTAGTAATCGATATCTGCACCGACATTGGCCTTTCCTCCTCCTTCACTGTAGTAGGTGATAACAATTTTCTTCTGCCAGTTATCTGTACGACGTAGTTGCATCCAGGAAATGGTTCGCTGAGTTAACCATGCTATCTGATAATCTATGGGTTGGTTGTATTGTTTACCTGTTTCAGGGTTTGTTTCCTTGGCACTGATAACAATGGGTTCGATAATACCATCTGATTCTGCATAGGCTATCTGGTAAAGTTCTGATGTAGGAACTCCAATGGAACTTTCTTCCCATGCTGAAACATTGGAATTGAACAATCTGATCCCATTAATCACCGTTACATTGAGTTTCTTCAGGTCCTCTATACCCAGAGATTGATTTTGAGAGTTCAAGGTTGCTCCCATGGATATTACAATCAGGGCATCGACAAAGGAGACTCCGTCTTTTATAAAGTAGTTGATGGAATTTCGATTGGCAGATACATAGGTTCCCACAATGACATTCACGTTGTTTGATTCAAATGATCGCACCAGTGCATTTATTAATGGAGAATCCCGGTCCATGTCAGTGTATTTGGATGTTATAATTCCCACAGTTGGATTGGAAGAATTGTAAGTGTAGTGACCTGTTGAAGTTGAAGTATACCACGCAAGATAATCCGTTAGATTACTGTAAATTTCCGGTGCGTCTGGATGGTATATTCCTTCCACGGGCCTGGTTACTGGGGCTTGTACTGTTGCTGTAACGTTGCAGAATTTAACTCCCAAAAACAGGAGCATCTGTTTGAAGTTTGTTGCTGATGGATACTGGAAATATTTAGATAGGTCTGAATACTGGGTGTCTTGAAGGTTCACGTTGTGTAGGTTGTAGGCCATTGTTGAGTCTCCAATTGCAATGACATAAGCCCCTTTACTTCTGGCTTCCAGAACTGTGGGCGTTATAGCATCCATAACTGATGCTATGAGATTTTCTAAAACAATTACATTATAATTACTCAAGTTATAACTGTTAGATGTCAAATTATCAACTGTACGGCCAGAGTAGGCTGTTACGTTAACTTTGCTAGAAATCTCTGGATCTGTGGATACGTTGTTTACTGTAATCACATTATTGGGGTAACTGCTTACAATGGCAATGTTTGGTAAGTCACTGGAATTATTACCAGAACCTGTATTTTGAACTGTAATTTCACCTCCCTGTGAATCTTCTGCTGATACCGCTCCACACAAAAGCAATGCGAAAACAATTGTCGTTACTAGTAAAATTGTTTGTTTTCTCAATATTTCACCTCCTTTTTGTTTTTTATAAGCAAAATTGATAAATTCAATAATGCTTGAAAATTAATAAAGTATTCTTTAATATATATTTTTCCATAATAATTGAAAAAAGATCAAGTAAAGTTTATATAATAGGAGGTCCAAGGTAATGGTTGACAATCCATACACCTACAAAAATGACACCAATAGGGTCCAGTAAACCTCCTTAGTTTTCCTAAAGGTGCCAAAAATTGAGGGACCTAAAACCAGATAGGTCCCTTGAATCTAATTTTATAATACAAAAAAACAGAGGGATTCTTTTTTATAATTTTAGAAAAAATAATTAATTAAATAACAAAAAGTCTATTCCCTAACAAAAAGCCTATCCCTAACTAATCCCTCATTTTTTTATCAACTGGGTTTCTTGCTTTTTTACACTGATTCTCTTGGAAACTTTGGTCCGATAAATCCCATAAACCATCAGTACTACCAGTAGAGCTGCAGATAAAAATTTGGCTGAAAATGGAATGAATCCCGTGTACAGGTTCAGATCAGTGCTGGTAATTGCCTGCAGGAAAAAATTACTGAATAAATTGATTATGTAACCCACAATAAGAGACACCACCACAATGGATGACAAGTAGATGGTGAAGAATCTTTTTTTGAATTTACTTAGTATCATTGACATTGCAGCCATGTTAGTGGCAGGACCAACATAGATAAAGACCAGTATGCTTCCGGGTGTGAATCCCATAAAAACAAATGCCAGTGCAAGGGGAATGGAAGCTGTTGGGCAGACGTAAATGGGGATTGCCACTAGCAACAATATAAAGAGAGATAAAACTGGATCGGATGCGAAGGTCCTTAAAAAGTCCCAGGGCATCCCCATATTCATCAAAGCGCCCATCAACGCAGCTAAAAGAAGTCCGATTAAAAGTGAGGTTGAAATTTCAGGGAATGTGTCTTTAAAAGAATATCTAAGAGCTTCTTTAAGTTTATCATATATTTCATCTGTACGATCAATGGACTCGGAAGGTTCTTTTTTCAAACCAGTAGGATTATCTGCAACCGTGCCCTCAAAATCAAGAAGCTCCTGGTTACAACCACCACAGTACCCACCATCCAGACTGGCAATGGGGCAATGTGAATTATTAGAATTGTTAAAGCCACTAGAATCTGTTTGAGGATTAAGATCTGTTTGAACCACATTATTTGTTTGATTCGTTTGATCATCACCTCCAAATAAGTGTACCAGAACCCCTGCAGTTACACCTGAAATTGCGGCTACCATGGGTCGCATGAGTGTTAAAGGTAGGCCCAAAAAGGAATAGGAGGGTACAATGGAACTTACACTGAACCCGGATGTTGAAACCAAAAATGATGCTGCAACTGAATCCCGGATTCCCTTATCTTTTAAGGCTATGGCTGCCGGTACAATACCACAGGCACATATAGGGAGAGGTAAACCAATGAGTATCCCCTTCAATATTCCACCCACAGTTGAAGTTCCAACAAGCCGTTCCAGTAAATGGGAGGGAAAAAGGATGTGAATGAACCCCGCCAGCAAGAAACCTAACAAAATAAAAAATGAATTTTCAAGGAGTATCTGATAAAAAAATTGCAGGAAACTGACAATGAAGCTCATGAATTCACCGGTTAAAGAAAGCTGCGGGGGTATGTACTCATCAATTGGATTATACCTAATTTATGTTAGACCCATTATATCCCATTACCTTATTTATTTGGTAAACTGGTAGTTGAACAAATGAATACAAGTGAAGATAAGCTCAATAAACATTAATATTAATTTTTCCCCAGACTAAAAACCATTTTAAAAAGTTTAAATAATTTTGACTCAGTTTTTCTCTTGGGTAAGTGTTCAAATCCACAGTTAGGACATCTCACCATCTTACAATTATGGGTGGGGCATCCCTGGCATGTGATTGTTTTTTTATTTTCATCAAAGACATAACCACAAATTTTACATTTCATTATATAATCTCCTAATAGTTAATAGAATCTCCAATTTTTTAGGAGGGATTTGAAAATTTAGTTAAAATTTATAAAAAGAAATTAGCTTGAATTAAAAAAAGGTAAACAATAGGGGCAACTAAGAGGTTTTTTACATGCGAGGAGGATGATGTTATTATAGACTATTATAGACGCCCCTAATTGATAATTAACTGAACTTTAAATGGGAAAAGGGGTTTATTTGTCTTTTTCCCGATTTGAATCTTCGTTGGAAGATTCGATATTCTTATCTTCTTTACAACTCTTACCACGAATTCCACATCTACAACTCATTAAATCACCTCCTTACTATTTATTCATGATTCTTATTCACCGTATCTTTAGAATCCCAGGAGTAATCCTCCCTGATACACAACCAGTGAAACTACATATGCCACCACAAAGGTGTATCCTGCTGCAAATGCAGGCCATTTCCAGGAATTGGTTTCCCTTCTTATGGTGGCCAGTGTAGCCAGACATGGTATGTACAACAGGATGAATACCATGTAGGCATACGCAGATAGTGGTGTAAACAATTCCTGTATTGCTGAGATAAAGCCAGGGTCTTCTTCAGGCGCTTTTTCTTCTTCAGCAGCTTTTTCTTCACCGGATGCAGATCCAGCAGAAGCTTCAGCAGATGCCTGTTCAGATGAAGCGGGTTCACCAGTAAATTCTGGATTTACTGATTCTTCAGTTGTAGTTCCACCAGATCCTTCATCTCCCACACCGTAGAGGATACCAAATGTACTTACCACCACCTCCTTGGCCAGGAATCCGTATATTATGGCTACAGTGGCCTGCCACTGGCCAAACCCAAGGGGTGCAAATACCGGAGCTAATGTGGTTCCTATCTGTCCGGTGATACTTTCCTGAGATGCGTACTCCACTCCCACTGGTAGGCTACTAAGGGCCCAAATCACCACAGATAATGCTAAAATTAGGGTACCTGCCTTTTTCAGGAAGAGTACTCCTCTTTCCCACATGTGGATGATGGCACCTTTAGCAGTTGGTATTCGGTAGGGAGGGAGTTCCATGACAAAGGGCGCTGACATTCCCTTAAATATGGTTTTCTTGAATATTGCGGCCATTATGATTGCCACCACTATTCCCACGATGTAAAGTGAGAATATGACCCATCCCTGGTATGCTGAGAAGAATGCTGCTGCTAAAAGAGCATAAACAGGCAGTCTTGCACTGCAGGACATGAAAGGAACTATTAACATGGTTAGGAATCTATCCCTCTCATTTTCAAGTGTTCTGGTGGCCATTATTCCAGGCACGGCACATCCAAAACCGAGTATCATGGGTATGAATGATTTTCCGTGTAAACCCACCAGTTTGTGCATGAACCGGTCCATTACAAATGCTGCTCTGGCCAGGTATCCACTGTCTTCTAAAACACTGAGTACCAGGAATAGTATGAAGATTATGGGTACGAATACCAGCACCCCGCCCACACCACCAATTATTCCATCTACAATGAAGGAGGTCAAGAACCCTTCACCCATGCTGGCGGCTATTGTTTCCCCCAGCCATGCAAATCCCTGTTCAATGTAACCCCCCAATGGGTCACCAAGGGTGAATGTTATCTGGAATGTGAGCCACATTATAAGGAGGAATATGGGTATTCCCAGATATTTGTGGGTCACAATCCGGTCTATTAAATCAGATCTGGTGATTTTATCAATTTTAGGTTTTTTAACTGATTCTGAGACCAGTCCTGCTATGAAACCGTATCTGGCATCAGTTATAGCAGCATCGGCATCATCACCAAAAACATCGTTGAAATGTTTCTGGATCTTTTTAACATTCCCCAGTACTCTCTGTCCTTTCCCTGATTCTTCAATTTTTTTTATGATTTCTGGATCATCTTCCAGCAATTTAAGGGCAATCCAGCTAGTAGGTGCATCAAACATGGGTATATCCCGGTCTCCTGAGATGTCCTGGTTAATGATTTCTTCAATTTGCTGGATATGTTCAGATACTTCATTACCATACTCCAAGCGGTCCAGAACAATGTTGGGTGATTTGGAAACCTTCGCTATGTTTTCCAGTAGCTCATCACTTCCAGTGTCATCAACTGCTTCAATTTCAATTACTGGTACTCCTAAAAGTTCTGAAAGCTGTTTTTTATTAATTTTCAGTCCTTTTTCCCGGGCAAATTTATTCATGTTAAGTGCCAGAACCAGATTCGCCCCTAATTCCATCATTTGAACAGTTAAATAAAGATTTCTTTCTATATTGGCCGCATCAATAACATTAACAATAACATCTGGCTTTTCATCCACAATGTAATCCCTGGAAACCACTTCCTCAGCAGAGTAGGCAGTCAGACTGTAGTTTCCGGGAAGATCAACCACTTCTATTTCCTGATGGTTGTACTGGAATGTTCCTTCCTTTTTTTCAACAGTTTTACCCGGCCAGTTGCCAACATGTTGCCTCATGCCAGTCCAACGGTTGAAAAGAGTACTTTTTCCAACATTGGGGTTCCCTGCCAGGGCAATTCTTATTTTATCCATTTTAAAAACCTTGACAATTCATTAACTACCTTCGACCATAATCTTCTGTGCCTGTCCTCGTCCAATGATGAGTCGTGAACCTTTGACATCCACAATTAATGGTCCGGGAATATCATTTTTTATGACCTTGATCTGAGAATCCTTGTATAACCCCATCTCCGAGAGTTTCTTTTTGAATTTACCCCCGTGCCATACCTGGACGATTTTCAGATTTTCGTTTTCTCCGGCCATTGCTAAGCTCATCATGGTATCTCAATCTCGATTTGTTTTGCATCTTCTTTTCTCAGTGAAAGAGAATACCCTTTGATTTTAACTTCAATTGGATCTCCCAGGGGTGCTACTCTTTCCACTTTAATATCAGACCCTCTAACAAGACCCATTTCCATTAAATGTTTTCTAATTTTACCTTTACCTTTAAAGGCTGTTATTACCCCAGTCTCGCCTTGTTTAAGATTATTTAACGATTTAATCATTTTATGTTACTCTCCTAATGGTTTGAAAATTACAAAGGTAACCCCTAATTTTTTAGGATAACCTAACTTTGTTAGGTATACCTAACTTATTTATTGTATATAAATGTTTCCATGGAGATATTTAAATTCCTTAGTTCTTCCCCTAAGGGGTGTTATGGGCAAAAATGGTTTGTTAATCAATTTAAAGCAAGTATAATTAGTATTAAATAAATTAACGAAAAGTAGATAAAAAAAATAAAAAAGAATGGGAATTAGATTTACCTTGGAAGTTTTTCTCAGAAATAAACCAGCTCCCCAGATGAACCTGACAATAACCCTAACTACCCACTTATTCACCACATACTAGTGAAT
Source organism: Methanobacterium sp. (assembly GCF_016217785.1). NCBI lineage: Archaea > Methanobacteriati > Methanobacteriota > Methanobacteria > Methanobacteriales > Methanobacteriaceae > Methanobacterium > Methanobacterium sp. Next base: position 301,111 of record NZ_JACRGA010000005.1, on the reverse strand, counting down.
GAAATTAGTTATTATGTGAGTTAAATGAACTAATCAATAAAAAACTGCCTTAATATCTTTTAATTTTAGTATAGTCCTAAAAATCCTTAAAAATAGTTAAATCACCATCAGGAGAAATATTTATTTTCTAAATAATTATTATTTTTTCTTATTTCTTTGGGAATTAATTCATTAATTGTAAAAAAAAGAAAAAAATGGGAAAAGGTTTTTTATCTACCAAACAGATTGCCTTTGAAGAAAAATCCAACTCCACCTAACACTAGAACAGCTATCACTCCAACAATGGCATAAAGCCCCCATGGAGTTCCTTCTGAACCTTCTGCACTGGCTTGAGTAACTTCGTAGGCTTTTGCTTCACCAGGTTGAGTTCCAACAGAACTAGTGGTTGAGTTAGTTACAGTGGCTGCACTGACATTAACGCCGGAAGCATTAGACCCGTTAGATAATCCACTTAAACCAGTTCCACTTCCATTGGATGAACTGATTAATCCAGTTCCCGAAGTTGATCCACCAGTCTGTGAACCACCACGCATACGGATAACATCCGCCCTGCTAAGGTTAGCTAAGGACATAGCAGCACCTATAACATCACCATCACCCCCAGAACCCAGGTTATTCCAGGCTCCGCGACCATTTGTGTATGTGTCTTTCGTTATTACCACCGATGGCCCAGAAAGCAAGTTTGGTGACGAATAATCTCCTTTGTAAATCCGTATCCATTCTTCATAGATGTTGGAACCCTCTTTGAATATTGGACCGTTGTATTCTAAAACGATTATTCGGGTTGTGTCGGTTTCGCTGTCATAGATTGAGAGAATTCCAATAGTTTTACCATTTGAATCAGTGGTCATTCTCTGACTTAGGTATGATCCTTCTCCTGGAGAAATTCCTAAGAGGTAAGAATATATATCATCTCTACAGCTGATAGAAGTGCCTATATAAGAGTAGCTTTCGTTTTCTCCAATAGGGAAGTTGTCGTAGATGTAGTTGGTGATATAGTATCCTGGAGCGCTACCACCACAGACATGGTTGTGCCATAACCAGGCCATTAATGCATCGTAGGGTGGATCGTAGAGGATTACCTGTTCTATGTTGCATGCTGATTCGTTTT